>JBBIJM010000015.1:0-34643 GCA_037445955.1 Syntrophobacterales bacterium | reverse complement strand
ATTCTTATTCCAGATGCCGGGGATTGGTCTCTGGCAATATTCACACCGGCCGTCCTTGAGGCGGACCTCGCCGACCATGAATCCGGTGCGCTTGATGATGAGCCTTTTGCAGTTGGGACAGAAGGTGTTTTCCCCTTCGTGGCCGGGGATGTTTCCGATATAAACGTAATTGAGTCCTGCCGCCTGGGCCGTCTGCCGCACCTTATCCATGGTGGCAACCGGGGTAGGTGGGAGGCCCTTGAGTTTATAAAGCGGGTAGAATCGGGAAAAATGGATCGGGGTATCCGGCCCGAGCTCCTTTATGATCCACAGACACATGTCCCGCACCTGATTGAGGTCGTCATTCTTCGTGGGGATGACCAGATTGGTGATTTCGAGGTGAACCTTCTGTTCTTTCAATATTTTCAGCGTCTCTAAGACCGGGCCCAGGGTCCCCTCGCACATCTGGCGGTAGAAATCTCCGCTGAACCCTTTAAGATCTATGTTCGCGCCGTCCAGAACCGGGCAGAGCCTGCGGAGAGGTTCGGGATTGATATAGCCGTTGGAATGGTAAACATTCAGGATCCCAGCCTTTTTTGCCAGGAGGGCGGTGTCTTGCACGTATTCGTAGAAGATGGTCGGTTCGGTGAAACCGTAGGCGATGGAACGGGCCTTCACATCCCTTGCCCTCTTTATCACCAGCTCCGGGGGAAGATCGAGGTTGTAGACCTCCTCCGGGGCAGCCTGGGATATCTCCCAGTTCTGACAAAACTTGCAGCGGAAGTTGCAGCCGACGGTGGCGATGGAGAAGGAGCCGCTGCCGGGGATTACATGATAGAAGGGTTTCTTTTCGATCGGGTCCAGATTGGCGGCGCAGGGGTTTCCGTAAACGAGGCTCACGTGTTTGCCCCCCCTGTTTTCCCGCACCCGGCAGAGTCCTCTCTCCCCCCGGGCTACCACGCACCGGAAAGGGCAGAGGTCGCAACGGATCGCGCCTTTATCCAGTCTGGTGAAGTAAGGGGAAACCCGGGTCCTGATATACCCTTTTTTTGCCATTTGCCCGCGGGCTTCTTCAGGGAGGCCGAAGAGTAAGGCGTGAGAAAAGATCCCCAGGCCAAGGCCGCAGAGCTTGCAGAAATCCCTCCTGGTAACCCATTGGTTGACTGAATCTCGGTGAGCTGCGAAGGCGGCCATATAGACTCTTTATTCAGATCTTAAGCGCCGGCGGGGCCGGATTCTGGGCCTGGGTCGCCGGCCTTGACCCTGTTGCCCTTATAAATGTAGCGATCGAACAGGCGGTGATAGGCGGTCCAGCCGGTTTCGTCATCCGGGGAGGCCTTGATGTGTTCCTGGAAGGCGTTGATCTTGGCGTCCAGGTCGTCGATCATGTGAACCGCCAGCGCCTCGGTGGTATTGGGGAGTTTCGGCGAGCCGTATTCGAGGCTCCCGTGATGACTCAAGATGATATGCTTCAATTCCACGGCCAGGGACTCGGGGAATTCGGGGATAAGGGCGATTTGAGCGTCGGTCATTTCCACCCCTTTTACGATGTGGCCGATGAGCCGCCCTTCGTCTGTGTAGTCAATGATCCGGGTATAGGTGAATTCGTAGATCTTTCCCAGATCGTGGAGGATCCCGCCGGCGATTATCAGGTCCCGGTTGAGCCCGGCGTAATGGTCGACTGCGAGGCTCAAGAGTCGGACGACCGATAAGGTATGCTCGAGGAGCCCCCCGAGATAGACATGATGAAATCCCTTGGCGGCCGGGGCCAGTTTAAACCTTTTTGAGATTTCTTCGTCTGTGAAGATGGCCTTAAGCAATTCTTTGAGATGGGGATCGCCGATTCCCTCTATAAAGGCGAGAAGCTCTGCAAACATCTCGTCCCGGTCGCCGGCGGCAACGGGCAGGTAATCGGTCAGATCTATATTGGCCGTGGGAATAACCTGAAGGTTGTTTACGGACAACTGGATGGCGTTTTTATAGGAGGTCGCCCGGGCCTGGATAAAAACGACGTCGCCTCTTTTGAATATCCGGTCCAGCTCCAGGGCGTTTTCCCAGATCTTGGCCTCAACGGTTCCCGTCCGGTCTCCCAAGCGGAGGCTGTGATAGGGGGCCCCTTTATTCGAGAAGGCCAGGGTCTTTTCCCGGACCATAAACAGGCTGTCCACTTTAGTTCCGGACCGGATATCTTTGACGTAAACGCTCTTGTTCATGGTGATGGGCCCCTTTGATTTGCCGTTTTCAAGATCCGGTATTCACCGGTTCGGATGGTAAATTTGATCAGGTCGAAGTATTCCAAAAGGGGGATGAGGTGCTTTCTCGAAAGCCCCGTCAGATCCTTGAAATCTCCCGGGGTCGCCTTCTCCTTTTTGAGCAGAAGCTCCCGGTAGTCATCTTTAAGCCGGGCGAGCACCTGCCGGTGCAAAAAGAAATCCCCTTTGATCCGGACCAAAACCCCTTCTTTAAGCAGGATATTCAAAATGTCGGCGACTCTTCCGCCGTATTCGGAAAACCCCGTTGTAATCGCTTCCCTCTCCGGCGGGGTGAGGCCGGCGGCCAGAAATTCGCCGCTGATCTTGTCTCTGAGCTCCACCAGGTCCTCCTGGAGGATGAGCCGGTGCCCGAAGAGGCGGACCGATTCCCCGGAGAGAGCCGCCTGTTCGCTCTTCACCAGGTCCTTCAAGGCCAGGTTGAAAAGCCTGACCCCGATGAAAGGGGCCGCGGCGGTTCGCAGCTCCTCCTTGGCCATGCCTTCCCGGTAGGGATTGCGCTCATGATAGGCGGCCAGAGTGGAGAGGATGGAGTCACTAAGCCGGCGGTAGACCTGGGTGTCAAGCAGGCGGGGTGAGTCGGAGTCGACGGGCAGGGTTTCACCGGCCTTGATCAACTCCTGAATCAGGGGTTCGAGCTCTTCCCTTTTTATCCCCGTCTTTACCACCAGCCCGTCCAGGGTGATTCCGGAGAGACCGGCGCGTCTTATCATCCCGGCTGTCCTTTCCCGGCCGCTTCCCGCAAAGAGCCCCGTCAGTTCGGATACAGCCCTCAAGTCCTGCCTCTTTAGTTTCTTTGACTCCGGATCGATTATCTCTCCCCCGCCTATCGTGGCCACCGGGGAGTAGCTTCTGATCACGAACCGGTCTTTGGCCATGGCGCAGGTGGGGGATGCTAAAAACAACTGGGCGAAGGCGGATTCTCCCGGTTCGACTTCCTGTCGATCCAGAAGAACCAATCGGGCCATGATTTCCGCCGTCTTTAAGTGAAACCTTACGAGACTGCGATTTTTCAGTTTTCTCTTGGCCTGCCGTAAATATTCGAAATGGATATCCAGTCTCCGGGAAGGGGTGAAGTAGGGGCCGGAGGTAACGACATCCCCTCTTTCGATGCTCGTCTTGTCGAGGCCCTGCAGGTTCACCGCGGAGCGCTGGCCGGCGCAGGTTGACTCAACCGGTTCGTTGTGGACCTGCATCCCCCTCACCTTGGCCGTCAGGCCTTTTGGTAAGATCCGCACCACATCTCCTGCCTTGATGGTTCCCGAGACCAGGGTTCCTGTAACCACCGTGCCGAAACCCTTCATGGTAAATACCCGGTCGATGGGAAGTCTCAGCACCCCCGGGTCGTATCCCGCCTCCGCCTCCGAGGCAAGCCGGTCCAGGGCCAGGACAAAATCCTTAAGCCCTCTGCCGGTTGCGGCGGAGACGGGAACGATGGCGGCCTCCTCCAGGAACGATCCTTTAAGAAAATCACGGGTGTCGGAGATGACGAGTTCAAGCCAGTCGTTATCGACGAGATCCGTTTTGGTGACAGCCACCAGGCCTTTCTTGATCCCCAGAAAGGAGCAGATCTGAAGGTGCTCTCTGGTCTGGGGCATGACCCCTTCATCGGCGGCGATTACGAGCGCCACCAGGTCGATACCGGTGGCGCCGGATACCATCGTCTTGATGAACCGCTCATGGCCGGGGACATCTATGATTCCCACCCTTTGGCCGGAAGGGAGGGCGAGATGGGCAAACCCCAGCTCGATGGTGATCCCTCGTTCCTTTTCTTCCTTGAGCCGGTCCGTATCGATCCCCGTCAAAACCCTGATCAGGGAGGTCTTCCCATGGTCCACATGGCCGGCGGTGCCGAGGATGATGTTTTTCATGTAGGCTAGATAACAAAGATGCCTTTTTTTAACAACAGCAAATTGGCGACACCGGACTGGGGTTGGCGGCGACGCCCGGAAAATGGCTTTGGGTAACCGGAGATTGAACCGGCAAAAGGTTGTTGAAATTCATGGGGGTAGCTGTTATAAGGGGTCGGCGGGCGGGGGGCAGGATGAGAATACTCGGCCTGGATTACGGCCAGAAGAGGGTAGGGGTTGCCGTCTCCGATGAGCTGGGGGTGGCGGCCCGGGGGATAGGATTTATCCGGCGGGAAAGCGACCGGCAGCTCCTTGGCGAGGTAGGGAAACTCGTGCTGGAATATCAGGTAGAAAAGATCGTCATCGGCTACCCGGTAAGGACGGACGGAACAAAGGGACCGGAGTGCGAGAGGGTGGACGGGTTTGCCGCCCTGGCTGCCGAAAGCCTCGCCCTACCGGTGGTGAGATGGGATGAAACTCTGACAACAAAAGAGGCGGAAGGGTATCTGATCGAGGCAAGGGTCCCCTGGAAGAAGAGGAGGGGGATGATCGACTCGCTTTCCGCCGCCATTATCCTCCAGGAATATCTTAACCGCTCGTAGCCTCTCCCTGATACCCACTCTCCATAAATCCTGGGATTTTAAACAAGGTGAATCAAAAATTGAGCATAAAGAAGGTCGCGTTAATTCTTGTCGCAGCGTCTCTCATCTGGGCGGGATATTTCGTTTATTACATCTCCGCTCCCGTTGGCCGGGAAGCCGGTGAAATCATCGTGGAAATCCCCAAGGGGTCAAGCTTCAGGACGGCAAACGAGATCCTCGTCGAGGCCTCTTTGGTAAAACATCCCACCCTGTTTCACCTCCTGGCGGTGATAACCAGGGCGACCCGGAATATCCAGGCCGGGGAATATGAGTTCGACCGGTTGATGACCCCGCGGGGGATACTGGGGAAAATGGTGAGGGGGGAGTACAGGTTTTTTCTGGTAACCATTCCCGAGGATTTTACCGCCCGGGAGATTGCCCGCCTGCTGGCCTCCTTCCGTCTGGTGAAAGAGGACGTATTCCTGTCCTTGGTTAACGACGGGAAGTTCGTGGAGTCCCTGGGAATAAATGGTCCGGCGGCGGAAGGTTTCCTCTTCCCCGATACCTACAAGCTGGACCGCACCATGGGTGCCGCGGAGATAATCCGGATCATGGTGAATCGGTTCTGGAAGTCGGTATCGCCCAAGATGCTCGCCCAGGCGGAAAGGCTCGGATTTTCCGCCGTCGAATGGGTGACGCTCGCCTCGATCATCGGAAAGGAGTCGGGTTATTCAACGGAAAAACCCCTGGTAGCGGCGGTTTTTCACAACCGCTTGAAAAAGGGGATGAAACTGCAGAGCGATCCCACGGCGGTTTATAACGTGGCGGGCTTTTCCGGAAAGATCAAGAGACGACATCTCAAGAACAACACCCCTCACAACACCTACCTTATCGAGGCCCTGCCGCCGACGCCCATCGGCAATCCCGGCCTCGATTCCCTGGTTGCCGCCCTATTTCCGGCCCCCGTTGACTATCTTTACTTCGTCTCCAAAAGAGACGGCACCCACCATTTTTCCGCCAATCTGAGGGATCACAACAAGGCTGTTTTCAAATATCAAATCAATAAGAAACAATAAAATTCCTCTTGACAAACCCATTTCCCCTCTCTATAGTCGCCTCAAATGGAGCAAAGTGGATGATTGTGGAGGGAAGCAAGAGGTGTTCCGGGGTCAGTATCACCATTCAATCGACGAGAAGGGCAGGATAATCTTTCCGGCCAGGTTTCGGGAGGTGCTGTCCGAGAAGTACGACAACTCCCTGGTGATCACTAACTGGGACGGTTATCTGATGGTCTTTCCTTACTCCGAGTGGCGGATCATCGAGGAAAAGGTCAGCAATCAATCGATCCTGCGAAAGGAGGTAAGGGCCTTCCAGCGTTTCTTCATGTCCGGCGCCGTCGATTGCACCCTCGATTCCCAGGGAAGGGTGCTTATCCCACAGAATTTAAGGGAATACGCGAGGATAGAGAAGGAGATCATCCTGGCCGGGATGACCAGGGTGATCGAGATCTGGAACAGGGAGCTCTTCGAGCAGGAGATGAGCAAGACCGGCTGCCATCTTGAGGATTACAGTGATTTCATGGCCGACCTGGGGATTTAGCGGCGGGGGTTATGGGAATTGAGGAGGGGATTTTCCATAGGCCGGTCCTCCTGGAGGAGGTCAGCGAATCCCTTGGTTTGAAACCCGGAGGGATCTATGTGGACGGGACGGTCGGCGGCGGCGGGCACGCCGCGGAAATATTGAGGCGGATCCGGCCCGCCGGCCTGCTGATCGGAATCGACCGGGATGATCGGGCCCTGGAAGAGTCCCGAAAGAGGCTCAAGCTCATTGGCGGAAGGCACGTTCTTATCAAGGGCAATTATTCCGGGCTGGGCGAGATTTTAGCCGGTCTTGGGGTAAAGAGGGTTGACGGGATATTGCTTGATCTCGGGGTGTCCTCTTTTCAACTCGATGAGGCCTCCCGGGGATTCAGTTTTATGAAAGACGGTCTCCTGGATATGAGATTTGACAGGACCCAAGGACCGACGGCCCGGGAGATCGTAAACGGTTATTCGGTCCCGGCGCTAAGCGAGATAATTCGGACTTACGGTGAAGAGTCAAGCGCCGGGAGGATTGCTCAGGCGATAGAGGCAAGGAGGAAAAAAGCGCCTATCACAGGGACCCGGGAGCTTGCGGAACTGATCTCAGAGGCCTTGCCCGGGTATCGGAAGGGAAGAATTCATCGGGCAACCAAAACCTTCCAGGCCTTAAGAATTGCCGTTAACGAGGAATTAACCCATCTTTCCGGCTTCATCCCCCGGGGGATAGAGGTCTTAAACAAAGGAGGCCGGTTGTCCATCATCTCTTTTCATTCCCTGGAAGACAGGATGGTGAAGGAAAGATTCAATGCCGCAGCCGGGGCCTGCACCTGCCTGCCGGGGGCGCCTTACTGCATCTGTCTTAGGAAAAGGGAGATCAAGGTGCTTACAAAAAAACCGATCAGGCCCGGGCATAACGAGTTGGCGGCTAATCCCCGGAGCCGGAGCGCCCGGCTCAGGACGGCCGAGAGGATCTGAACCATGTATGGCGGCAATAACGGGAGGAATGGTTCGTTTACAAACGGAGAGGTCGAACTCAAGGGGAGACGAAGCCGGAGGATGCACTATTCGTACCTGGTCGTTTCGTTCTTTGTCCTGATGGTGGTGGCGTTGGTTTATGTCTGGTCCCATGTGGAGATGACGAAGCTGGAATATAAGTATGCGGCGGAGATAGGGACTAAGGAACGTCTCTTGCGGGAGCAGTCGGAGATCAAGGCGGAGCTCGCCATGCTCAAATCGCCCCGGCGGATTGAGACGGTTGCCAGGGGGTCATTAGGCCTGATTTATCCGGAGCGGGATCAAATCGTATTTAAGTGAGCACCACCGGTTGCTGATTGGAAAAGCAGGCGATGCCTCCGGCCTTGGCAGCAAAAGAGCTTCATGATGCCTGCTATAACCCGGGATAGGGCAGGGAGGTTACGGGGAGATGAATTTAAAAGCAACGGATATATTCCGAAAAAGGCTCCTTGTTGTCTGTCTTTTTTTCTTCCTCCTTTTGATTGCCATTTTCTCCCGGGCCTATCATCTCCAGGTGGTTTCGGGCAAAGAGCTCAAGGGCCTCGCCAAGAAGCAGCACACCTCGGCGATTATGATCAATTCCGAAAGGGGGGTCATCTATGATCGTAACGGGGAGAAGCTGGCGGTAAGCGTCATGGCGAAATCACTTTTCGCCGATCCGGCAAAGGTGAGCCGTCCCGAGGAAGCGGCAAAAAGGCTGGCGCCGGTGCTGCAGGCGGATCCGGGGGCGCTTTTAAAGAAACTGACCAGAGGGGGGAATTTTTCCTGGCTGGCCAGGAGGCTTACCCCGGAGCAGACCGCGGCGATCGAAAAGCTATCCCTAGACGGGATCTATTTCATTGATGAGCCCAGGCGGTTCTATCCTAATGGGGAGACGGCGGCCCACCTCCTGGGTTTTGTCGGCAACGACTCATCCGGCCTGGAAGGATTGGAGCTCAAATATGACGGCTATTTAAAGGGCTCGCCGGAACAGCTCGTCTGGGCAAGGGATGCCAAGGGCAAGAGGCTCTATCCCCGCACCGAAAAACCTTCCGGGGAAAGGGATCGGCCTCTGGATTTGATCCTGACCCTGGACAGGCAGATCCAATATCTTGTCGAATCCCATCTCAGGGAAGCTGTCCGGGCTAAGGACGCCAGGGGTGGGATTGCCATAGTAATGAATCCTAAAACCGGGGAGATCCTGGCTCTGGTGAGCGAACCGGGTTTCGATCCCAACGGCTACCTCTCCGCAGCCAGAGACACCATCAGGAACAAGGCTATCGTTGATTCCTTCGATCCGGGTTCGATCTTCAAGCCGATTCTGGCTGCCGCCGCCCTCGAGGAGGGGACGATCCGGGAAAACGATAAAATATACTGTGAACGGGGCCAATACGTTGTCGGGGATCGGGTGATTCATGAGGCGAGAAAAAAGAGCTACCAGCAGCTCAGTTTCACCGAGGTCATGAAATATTCAAGCAACATCGGTTTTGTCAAGATCGCCGAAAGGCTGGGGAAAGAAAAATACTACCATTACATAACCAGGTTCGGATTCGGCGCCAAAACCGGGATTGATCTTCCCGGCGAGGCCTCGGGAATCCTCCGGCCGCCGAAACAGTGGACCCGGGTGGATACCGCGGCCATCTCGTTCGGCCAGGGGATTTCGGTGACCGCCCTGCAGATGATTACGGCCTTTTCCGCCATAGCCAATGACGGGGTGGTGGTTAAGCCGTATCTGGTGAAGGCGATAGCGGATAAAGACGGCGGGCTTGTCAAGGAGTTTGTCCCTGCCCCGGCGGGCCGGGTGATCTCCCCCGAAACGGCCCGGCGTCTTTCGCGGATCCTCTCTCAGGTGGTGACCGCCGAGGACGGCACCGGGAAAAACGCCCGGATAGAACATATCTCCATCGCCGGCAAGACCGGCACTTCTCAGAAGTACGATTTCGGCCGCCGCCAATACTCAACGGAAAGGGTAAAAACCTCATTTATCGGTTTCTTCCCCGTTGATGATCCGAAGATTGCCATTATCGTGATCCTCGACGAACCGAAAAGGGACAAGTGGGGAGGGTTGGCGGCGGCGCCGGTCTTCAGGAGCATTGGGGAGAGGATCCTTACCTGTTTGAAAACCGGCATCACCGAGAATATGGAGGCCCAGAGAAAAATAGAGGATCTCAAGCCGCATCTGAAATGGAAGTTCGTTTCCGCCGAGCCGGCTCAGGCCTCAACCGGCCTGAATAACTCTGAGCCTGTCCAAGGGGTCATGCCTGATTTCCGCGGTCTTACAATTAGAGACACCATCAGATTAGGCCAGAAAATGGGCATCGACATCAAGATAAGAGGCAGCGGATGGGCGGTTTACCAGGCGCCCGCTCCCGGCGTGCCCCTGGGCGAAAAACCGGGGTGTCAGGTATCATTCAGTCCGGGTTGAAGTTTGGAAATATACCCGCCTGGACAGCAGGCCCGACGGGTATCGGGCCAGTCGTTAGGGGAAGGTTAGTTGGAAATAGGCCTCCTGATTAGAAACATTGGGGTAAAAATGGTCCAGGGGGACCTTGCCGGGAGGGTGTCCTCAATTTGCTACGACTCCCGCCGCTGTGAAAAAGACAGCCTTTTCGTGGCAATAGCGGGACTTGCCCAGGACGGCCATTGCTATATCGAAGATGCCCTCTTACGGGGGGCCAGGTATGTTGTCCACGAAAAGGGCTACCAGGCCCCTCCGGGGATAACGGCGATCGAGGTGGCGGACAGCAGGCTTTCCCTGGGTATCCTGGCCAGGAACTACTTTCGCGATCCCTCTTTACGGCTGCGACTCCTCGGGGTCACCGGCACGAACGGCAAAACTACCGTTACCTATCTTCTGGAAGCAATCCTTCAGGCCGCGGGATTCCAGACCGGCGTTATCGGCACGGTAAATTACCGGTTCCAGGGCAGGATTTTTCCTGCGCCGAATACCACCCCGGAATCCTACGAATTTCAGCGGATCCTTGCGGAAATGCTCGAGGCGGGGGTTGAATGGGTAATCACCGAGGTATCCTCCCATGCCCTGGACCTAAGAAGGGTTGACGAATGTTCCTTCGATTTGGGGATATTCACCAACCTTTCCCAGGATCATCTGGACTACCACGGCACCATGGAGGCATACTATCAGGCGAAGCAGCGCCTCTTTGGCGAGGTGATCCCGGGAGGTCAAAAGGCAAAGACCGCAAGAATGATAGTCAATATCGACGATCCCTGGGGAAGAAGGCTCATCGAGGAGGTGCCCCTTAAATACTGCTCCTACGGTCTGGGCCGGGGTGCGGAGTATACGGCTAAACGATTCCGGTTTTCCCAGCAGGGGATAGAGGCGACAATTGAGACCCCCCGGGGCGAACTGGAAATCCGCTCGCCTATGCTGGGCAAACATAATCTCGAAAATATCCTCGCCGCGGTGGCCGCAGCGGAGGCCAGCTCTATTCCCCTGGATCGCGTCAAGGCGGGGATTGAAGGTCTGGCGGGGGTGCCGGGCCGTCTCGAGCGGGTGAGCAACGAGGGTGAAATCGATGTCTTTGTGGACTATGCCCATACCGATGATGCCCTCTCCAAGGTCCTGGCAAATCTGTCTGAACTCAAGACCGGGCGGATTATCACGGTCTTCGGCTGCGGGGGCAACCGGGACCGGGGCAAGAGGCCGAAGATGGGGGAGACGGCGGTGCGGTTCAGCGATCTTACCGTCATCACCTCGGATAATCCCCGTTTCGAGGATCCGGAGGAAATAATCGCTGAAATCGTAAAGGGGATAGATCCGGCGACGGCGCAAAGGATCCCCCTGCCCGTAACTCCCGCCGATTGGCAGGGTAAGGCGTACGCCGTCGAGGCGGATCGCAGGAAGGCCATCGCCGGGGCGATCGGCGCCGCGGCGCCGGGGGATCTGGTTTTGATTGCCGGAAAGGGCCATGAGGATTATCAGTTGATCCGCTCGGAGCGGCTTAGATTCGACGACCGGGAGGTGGCCAGGGAATCTCTCGATTCACGTTACCGGGAGGTTGCCTGCTCTACGGCCTCCGGGCGGACCCCGGAGGCTTCGCCGGTATTATCGGTTCAGGAAATCCTGGCGGCCTGCCAGGGAAGCCTTCTCTCAGGGGATAATACCGGGGTATTTGCCGGGGTCTCCACAGATTCCCGGACCATCGCCCCGGGAAATCTCTTCATCCCCCTCAAGGGGGAAAGGTTCGACGGCCATGACTTCGTTGAGGCCGTCCTGAAGCAGGGCGCCCGGGGATTCCTCTGGCAGAGGGATCGGGATTGCGGGGAATTGATCAGGCAAGAAGGGGCCATTGTAATCGGCGTCCCGGACACCCTGAAGGCTCTGGGGGATATCGCCCGTTTCTGGCGGCGCAGGCACCGGGCCAGGGTCGTCGCCATTACCGGCAGTTCCGGTAAATCGACGGCGAAGGAAATGACCGCCCAGATCTTAAACCGGATCAAAAAGACCCTGAAGACCGAGGGCAATTTCAATAACCTGATCGGATTGCCCCTTACCTTGTTTAGGCTCCAATCCCACCATGAGGTGGCCGTGGTCGAGCTCGGGATGAACGTCCGGGGAGAGATCAGCCGCCTCACCAAAATAGCCGAGCCCGAGATAGGCCTCATTACCAGCGTGGGTCCCGCCCACCTGGAGAATCTCAAGAGCCTCGAGGCGATAAGGGAGGAAAAGGGGGATCTCTTCCGGAATATGGCCTCAGGCGGCCTGGCGGTTATCAACCGGGAGGACGAGGCGATCCGGATCATCGAGAGGTCCTGGCCGGGGAGGCGTTTGACCTTCGGGTTCGGCCGGGATAAGGATGTCGGCGCCACGGAGATAAGGGGGGGGGAAAACAGGGTCGGCATCTCGTTTACCCTGTGGATCGAGGAGAGGCCTTTCCCGGTTGTGATGCCTGTCTCCGGGCGGCACAACGTTCTGAACGCCCTGGGGGCGGCGGCCTGCGCCTGGGCCTGCGGGGCGTCGCCGGAAGATATCGCCCTGGGTCTGGCGAATTTCCAGCCTCTGAAAGGCCGGATGACCATCCGCCCTTTGGGGCGGAAGGTATTCCTGATCGACGACGCCTATAACGCCAATCCCGACTCCATGGGCGAGGCCTTAAAGACCCTGGCCGGTCTTAAGGGAGCCGGGAAGGCCGTGGCGATTCTCGGGGATATGCTCGAACTGGGCAACCAGGCGGCAGCCTACCATGAACAGATCGGCCTGCTTGCCGCCGAAACGAAAGTTGATGTCCTTTTCCTGAAGGGGGAATTCAAGAGGACCGTTGCCGCCGGGGCCATCGGCGGCGGGATCCCCTTTGAGCGGATCAGGTTCTTCGAGGAGCCCGGGGAGGTTGTCGAGTCTCTCCGGCGTCTCGTTGAAGGGGAAAGCTGGATCCTGGTTAAGGGATCAAGAAAGATGAGGCTCGAGACGGTGGTAG
Source organism: Syntrophobacterales bacterium (assembly GCA_037445955.1). Lineage (GTDB taxonomy): Bacteria > Desulfobacterota > Syntrophia > Syntrophales > CAMTWB01 > JBBIJM01. The sequence goes on along the minus strand of JBBIJM010000015.1, from coordinate 21,955 downwards.
AGGCGCTTGAGCGGGCCTTTGCTTCCGAAGGGCAGCCTGCCGCGGGGGGGCCGGGGAAAGGCCCCGCGGAGATTTAGAAGGGGGATATGTTTTATCATCTCTTATATCCGCTGCACGAAATATATTCGGTTTTTAATGTATTTCGTTACATCACCTTCAGGACCATCTACGCCGCGATAACGGCCCTGGTTATCTGTTTCATCCTGGGGCCCTGGTTGATCCGCAAGCTTAAGGCCCTCCAGATCGGTCAGCCGGTAAGAGAAAACGGCCCGGGTTCCCATTTGATAAAACAAGGGACCCCTACCATGGGCGGGATCCTGATCATCTTCGCCGTCGTCGTCTCCACCCTGCTCTGGGCGAATCTGGCGGTGGATTACATCTGGTTCGTTCTTCTGATAACCGTCGGGTTCGGCATAATCGGCTTTCTCGACGACTACCGGAAATTTACCTATAACCACAGCCGGGGCGTCTCGGGCCGGGTCAAATTTATGAGCGAACTTCTCCTGGCGGGAATAGTAAGTCTTGCCCTTTATTTTAAGCCGGGGTTCACCTCGAATCTGACGGTACCCTTCTTCAAGACGGTTCTGCCGGATCTGGGGATGTTCTATATTCCCCTGGCGATCTTTATCATTGTAGGAGCGGCCAACGCCGTGAATCTGACCGACGGTCTCGATGGGCTGGCCATCGGCCCCTCGATCACCTCTTTTATGACCTATCTTCTCTTTGCCTATTTCGCCGGGAATATCAAGATAGCGGCCTATCTTCAGGTTCCGTATGTTCCCGGGACGGGGGAGCTCGCCATCTTCTGCGGGGCGGTGGTAGGCGCCTCGATCGGATTTCTCTGGTACAACTCCTATCCGGCCCAGATGTTCATGGGGGACGTGGGTTCCCTCTCGTTAGGCGGAGCCCTGGGGACCATTGCGGTCCTGACGAAACAAGAGATTCTGCTGGTCATTGTGGGAGGGATCTTTGTCCTGGAAACCTTTTCGGTCATTCTCCAGGTCGGCTGGTTCAAGATAAGCGGCGGTAAGAGGCTCTTTAAGATGGCCCCGATCCACCATCATTTCGAACTTGCGGGCTGGGCCGAGCCCAAGATTATCGTTCGGTTTTGGATCATTTCGATCCTTCTTGCCCTGGTTGCCGTGAGCACCTTGAAGCTGAGGTGATAGAGACAATGGATCTCTTGGGAAAAAACGTTCTGGTCATCGGGCTGGGAAAAACCGGCGAGGCGGCGGTGCGTTTTCTCCTTGACCGGGGGGCTCAAGTGACGGCAACGGACATCAAGATGCCGCAGGCAATAGAGCCGGGGAAGGGGGGAATAAATCTCACCGGTCTTAAGACAGTCGGTTACGATCCAGCGGCCCTGGAGAAGATCGACCTGGTGGTCCCCTCGCCGGGGGTCCCGCCCGGTGATCCGATCCTGAGAGAGGCCGAAGCAAGAGGGATCAAGATTATAAGTGAGATAGAACTGGCTTTTCGCTTCGCCACGAAGCCCCTCATTGCCATAACCGGGACCAACGGCAAGACGACGACCACCACCCTGGTAGGCGAGCTTCTCAAAAAGGGAGGAATGAAGGTCTTTGTCGGGGGTAATATCGGCGCACCGCTTATCGGGTATGTCGGGGGAAGTCAGGATGATGACTACCTGGTCGTTGAGGTGAGCAGCTTTCAGCTCTCCCGGATCGAGACCTTTCACCCGCGGATCGCGGTGCTCTTGAACATAACCGAGGATCATCTCGATTACCACGGGACCTTTGCCGCCTATCAGAGGGCAAAGGAAATGATCTTTGTAAACCAGATGCCGGAGGATCTGGCCATTCTCAATGCCGATGAACCCTGGGCGCCGGGGCTCGCCCTTCGTCTGGCCTCCCGCCAGATGTGCTTCAGTTCTCAAAACCCGGTGGAAAAAGGGATATTTCTCAGGGACGATGTTCTGATAAGGAAGGACGGCGAAGGCGGGGAGGAAGAGTATCCTCTGGACATGATCCGGCTCCCCGGCCTTCATAACGTGGAGAATGTCATGGCGGCCATTCTGGTGGCCCGGGAATGCCACGTGGCGCCTGGCGATATCGTTGATGCGATCCGGGCCTTTGGCGGGATTCCTCATCGGATCGAATATGCCGGTGAGATTTCCGGGGTTAAGTTCTACGATGATTCCAAGGGAACGAATGTCGGGGCGGTGGACAGGGCCCTTAAGACCTTTACCAGGCCGGTGATCCTCCTTATGGGAGGGCGGGACAAGGAGGGGGATTTCAGCGGCCTTGTCCCCCTGATCAAGTCCCGGGTGAAAACGCTGGTTATCTTCGGGGAGGCAAAAGAAAAGATCCGGGGGCAATTAGGGGGGCTTGTCCCGACCATGATCGTAGAGAGGCTGGGTGAGGCCGTCGTCGCCGCCTACCGGATGGCGGAGCCGGACGACGTGGTTCTGCTTTCTCCCGGTTGCGCCAGTTTTGATGAGTTTTCCGATTACAAGGCCCGGGGCAGGTTTTTCAAGGATGTGGTCAAAAATATTCGGCAGCGGGACTGACCGGGAAAGGCGACAGGATCTGTTGCTTCTGGGGGCGACCCTTGCCCTGGTAACGATCGGGACGATCATGATCTACAGCTCCAGCTCCTTCCTGGCTCTGGAACGTTACAATGACGGCAAGTATTTTGTGAAGAAACAACTGTTCTTCGTTGTTTTCGGAATCGTGCTGATGAATCTGATCAGCCGGATCGATTACACGATCTTAAGAAAACTGGCCTATCCCGGGTTGGTGGCGGCGATAGCCCTTCTTGTCCTGGTTCTTGTCCCGGGTTTCGGAATCAAGGCGGGAGGGGCGACCAGATGGCTCAGATTGGGGGTAGTCGGTGTTCAGGTATCGGAATTCGTCAAACTCGGTTTAGTGATCTTTCTTGCCCATTATCTGGCCCGGCAGGCAAACAGGGAGCAGGGGCTGGTCCGTAATTTCTTTTATCCCCTGCTGGTGAGCGCCGTTTGCGCCGGACTGATTTATAGACAGCCCGATTTCGGTACGGCGATAATGCTTATGGTGATCACCCTTTCGATCATGTTTCTCTCCGGGACAAAGATCAGATATATCGCGGCGCTGGGGGTCCTGCTGGTTCCCCTCGCGCTTTATTTGATCTATCAGAAAAGCTATCGCTGGGAGAGACTGACGAGTTTTCTTAATCCCTGGGGAGACCCTCTGAATTCCGGGTTCCAGATCATCCAATCCCTGATTTCCTTCGGTTCCGGAGGGGCCTTTGGGGTAGGTCTGGGAGACGGGATGCAGAAGCTCTTCTATCTCCCTGAGCCGCACACCGATTTCATCCTGTCCATTATCGCCGAAGAAAGCGGACTGGTCGGGGTGGCCGTGGTAATCAGCCTGTTTGCCCTGCTTATCTTTCGGGGTTTTGTCATTGCCTGGCGTGCCCGCGATTTTTTCGGCAATCTCCTGGCCGCCGGACTTACCATGATCATCGCCTTTGGAGCGGCGATCAATGTCTTGGGCGTTATGGGCCTGATTCCCCTTAAAGGACTGGCCCTCCCTTTTATAAGCTACGGCGGGAGTTCCCTTGTGATGAGCATGTCGGCGGTGGGCATCCTGCTTAGCATCTCGAGCCGCTGCCGGGATTGAGGGGGAAGAGATGATAAGGGATGTGGTGACAGGCGGCCAAGATCAGGGTATAAGGACCTTGCGGGTGATCATCGCCGGGGGGGGCACCGGGGGACATCTCTTTCCGGGCCTCGCCCTGGCGGAGGAGATGATCGGGAGAAAACGGCAGGCGGAGGTGCTCTTTGTGGGAACAGCCCGGGGGCTGGAGAGCCGGATCGTAGAGAATTTGGGTTTCCGGCTCGCCTTGATCGATATCGGGGGGATTGTCGGAAAGGGGATAATCGGATCGCTTGCAAATATCCTCCGGATACCCCGGAGCCTGATCCAATCCCGGCGGATCATCCGTTCGTTCCGGCCGTCCCTTGCGATTGGGGTCGGAGGATACGCCTCGGGGCCGGTTCTTATTATGGCGAGGCTAGCCGGCATCAAAACGGCGGTGGCGGAACAGAATGCCGTCCCGGGGGTTACCAACCGGCTCCTGGGCCATTTTGTCGATCGGATTTTCCTCACCTACCCCGAAACGGCGGATTGGTTCCCCCGGGCCAGGACGTCGATTCCCGGCAATCCGGTTCGCCGGGGGTTGTTTTCCCGCCGGCCGGAGGGGGAAGTAACGCCGAAGAAAAGGTTTACCCTCCTGGTCTTCGGCGGCAGTCAGGGGGCGACGGCGATAAACGATGCCTTTCTCGCCTCCCTGCCGAGATTGAGGGAGGCAATCGCCGATCTGGCGATCATCCACCAGACCGGCCGGGAGGATCTGGATTATATCAGGGGGCAGTATCAGCAAAGAGGGATCGAGGCGGAAGTACATGGGTTCATCATGGAAATGGGCGAGGCCTACCGGAGGGCCGATTTGGTGGTTTGCCGGGCCGGGGCGACTTCCCTGGCCGAGCTTACCGTCCTGGGGAAGGCGGCAATCCTCATTCCCTATCCCCATGCCGCCCATGATCACCAGACGAAGAATGCCCAGGCCCTGGCCGCAAGGGGTGCGGCGGTGGTGATTCCGGAGAGCGAATTGAACGCGACCGGACTGGCAAGAACTATCATGGAACTTTATGAAAGACCGGAGCGCCTGGTCCGGATGCGGGAGTCGTCTCTCGCTCTGGGCAGGGCCGGGGCCGCCGCCGCCGTTGTGGACGACTGTTTGCGGCTCGTAAATGCGGGATGAAATGGGATGACCAGGGCTAAAATCTTAGACAACATGAAAAGAAAGATCAAGGGCGTCCACTTTGTGGGCATAGGCGGAATCGGCATGAGCGGGATCGCCGAAGTCCTGATCAATCTCAAATACCGGGTAAGCGGTTCCGACGTGAGCACTACCGAGCTGACCGAACGTCTCGCTACCCTCGGTGCTGCGATCAATTACGGCCATCGTCCGGAAAACGTGGGCGATGCCGATGTGGTGGTTACCTCGACGGCGGTAAGAATGGACAACCCGGAGGTCAGGGAGGCCCACCGCCGCCGGATTCCCGTAGTCCCCAGGGCGGAGATGCTTGCGGAACTTCTCAAGATGAAGTTTTCCGTGGCCGTCTCCGGCAGCCACGGCAAGACTACGACTACCTCGATGATCGCGACGGTTCTCGCTCACGCCGGCCTTGACCCTACATTGGTGATCGGGGGCAAGTTGATGAGCATCGGCGGCAACGCCCGGCTGGGGGATGGCGAGGTGATTGTGGCGGAAGCCGACGAGAGCGACGGCTCCTTTCTCAGGTTGTCCCCTATTCTGGCGGTGATCACTAATATCGATTATGAACATGTGGATTTCTATCCTACCATAAACGAGATAAAGGAGGCTTTCATCAAGTTTGCCGACAGTGTTCCCTTTTACGGCTCGTGCGTAGCCTGCGGCGATGATGAACAGGTTAAGGCGATCCTCCCCTTGATCAAGAGAAGGGTCATCACCTACGGGTTGCAGGGGGGGGTGGAATATCAAGCGGTCGAGGTTGTCCGGGACGGGCCGAGCTCGACATTTGCCCTCTTTCATTCCGGGAGGAAAAGGGAGGTATTCAAACTTAATGTTCCAGGGTTATTCAATGTTTACAATGCCCTGGCCGCCATTGCCGCAGGGAGGGAGCTCGGCCTTTCCTTCCGGTCACTTAGGGAGGGATTGGCGAGATTCACAGGCGTTCAGAGACGTCTTGAGGTCAAGGGAGGCATTGGCGACATCACCGTAGTCGATGACTACGGCCATCATCCCACGGAGATCAGGGCGACCCTGGAGGCGGCAAGAGCGGTCTGGAAGGGGAGAATCGTAGTGGTTTTCCAGCCGCACCGTTACAGCCGGACCAGCGCCCTGTTCAGCGATTTTGTCGGGGCCTTCGACAATGCCGATACCTTGATCGTCACCGATATCTACCCCGCCGGGGAAGAAAAAATCCCCGGGGTTACCGGGGAGAGCCTCTGTCAGGGGATCAGGGAAGGGGGGCACGGCGATTGCAGCTATGGCCCGAGCTTTGAACAGATTATAGAGACGCTTTTGAAGAGGTCAGAGCCAGGAGAGGTGATAATCACCCTGGGGGCGGGCAATGTCTGGAAGGTAGGGGATGAATTTCTCAGAAAGGCCCGGGGCGGGTCCTAGCGACGGGGTCAGAGGGACCGGATGTTCGAGAGGGGAGGGGAAGATTGGCGAGGAGGGCTTTCAGATCTGGTATCAGGGGGGATCTTCCTCGATGAGCCGCTTGCGGGCCATACATCGCTGAAAGTGGGGGGCAAGGCGGATGTGTTTATCTCCCCGGGAAACATCGAGGAGCTGGGGAGAATCATCGCCTATCTGGGAGGGCGGAAGATCCCCTTTATCCCGCTTGGCAACGGGACGAATATTCTAATCAAGGACAAGGGTTATCGAGGAGCGGTAATATCCCTTGCGGGACTCCAGGGAATAAGGAGGCAAGACGCAGCCGCGGACGTCTTCCTCCAGGCCGGCGCCGGGGTTTCCCTGGGGGATCTGGTCGGGTTTTCGCTCGAGGCGGGGCTTGAGGGAATGGAGTTTTGCGCCGGGATTCCCGGAAGTATCGGCGGGGCGGCGATGATGAACGCCGGAGCCTACGGCCGGGAAATGAAGGACTGTGTCAGGGCCATTGGGGTAATAGGGGCGGACGGACAGGTTTCCACGCTTTCCAGAGACGGCCTTATCTTCCGTTACCGGGGTCTTGAATTGCCGCCGGGCAGTATTATCGGAGAGGTTACCCTGGTTTTGAAACGGGGGCAGAAGGATCAGATCAAATCAAAAATAGAGGCGATTTTAGCTAAGCGGCTGGAAAGGCATCCCCTGGACTATCCCAGCGCCGGCTCGATCTTCAAGAATCCGCCGGGGCGTGCCGCAGGCAGGATCATCGAAGATTTGGGGTTAAAGGGGCGCAGGATGGGGGAGGCCCAGGTGTCTCATAGGCACGGAAACTTCATCGTGAATCTCGGCGGGGCGAAGGCCTCCGACATCCTTGGGCTCATCGAATTGATCAAGGATGCAGCCTGGGTCCGTCTGGGGATCAGATTGGAGACCGAGGTCAGGATCGCAGGAGAGGACTGATGGCAGGCAATTCTAATAAATTGGCTGCTTTAAGGGGGCGGATAAGAAGAAGGGGCAGACAGTCCCTGTCTGATATCTTTTGCGCGTCTTTGCTTTTGCTTGCGGTATTTTTCGTTTTCGGCGTCTTTATCTTCGTCCTCGGCCTGGTTTATACCAGCCCCCGGCTCGAGGTTGCCGAAATCCAGGTGGCAGGTTTAGAAACCCTCACGGAAAAGGAGATACTGGAACTGGCCGGGGTGAATATGGAGGGGAACATCCTCGCGGTGAACCTATCCAAGACGGCAAGAAGGATCAAAACCAATCCGTGGGTAAAAGAAACCTCGATTGCCCGGGAGCTGCCGGGAAGGATCCGGATCGAAATCATCGAGAGAAAGGCCGCCGTCCTGCTTAAGAGAAACGACGGCCTGGTCATAGTTGATACGGAGGGTTATCCGGTTAAGAATCTGGGAGGAGAAAAGAAGGGGGATCTGCCGGTTTTGACGGGGGCATTTGAGACCCAGAAGGAGCTAGACGGCCTGTTGTTTAAAAAAATCCTTGATCTTTCGAAACTGTTGTCTCCGGAGGAGATAATAAACAGGATAGGAAGTGTTTCCGAGATCCATTTAAGCGATATTTACGGTATCTCGGTATTTACGGACCGGGGTTTATCCTTAAGCCTGGGCTTTGATGACTATGAGATCAAGAAGGAGAGACTGTTGGCGGTACTTGAGGACCTGGACAAAAGAGAGATATCCAGAGGCTTCATCCGGATAGACTTGACCGACCCCGACAAGGTTACCGTAGGGTGGCGGGATATGTCTCAGCCAAAGGAAAGGATCAAAATACCCAAGGGTTTGAGGACATAACAGGAGATGAGGTGAAGGAATAATGGGGAGAAAGAAAAAGGATTTCCTTGTCGGTCTGGATATAGGGACTACGAAGGTGACCGCTCTGGTAGGTCAGCCGACGGAAGAGGGCATCGAGATCCTGGGAATCGGATCATGTCCCTCCGAGGGGGCCAGGCGGGGGGTGATAATCAATGTCGAAAGCACCACCGAGGCGGTGAAAAATGCCGTCGATGAGGCGGAGAGGACCTCCGGCTGCCAGATTCGCTCGGTTTACGTAAGTCTCGCTGGGGAGCAGATCCGCGGTCAGAACAGCCACGGCATCGGAGCCGTCAAGGAAGAAGAGGTCAGCAAAGAGGATGTGAAGGGGGCCATAGAAGCGGCCATGGCCATCTCCATCCCCCAGGACAGGCAGATTCTCCATTGTATCCCCCAATCCTACCAGGTGGACGGCCAGGACTGGATCAAGGATCCCGTGGGCATATCCGGAGTCCGTCTGGAGATTCGGGCCTATCTCGTTACCTGCACCGGGGCTGCGATGCAAAATACGTTCAAGGTCCTCACCCGGGTAGGTCTCGACAATAACACCGTGGTCCTGCAACAGCTGGCCACGAGCGAAGCGGTGTTGAGCCAGGACGAAAAGGACCTGGGGGTGGCGGTGGTTGATATCGGAGGGGGCATGACGGACATTGCCATCTTCCATCAGGGGAGCATCAGATACATAGCCACGGTGCCCGTTGGCGGCAAATACATAACCAACGACATCGCCATCGGCTTGAGGACACCCTTAAGCGAAGCGGAAAAGATCAAGATAAGGCATGGCTGCGTTTTGCTTTCCCTTGATGACGGCGACGAGCTGATCGAGGTCCCCAGCGTAGGCGGGCGGGAGCCCCGGGAGGTGTCCCGGCAGACCCTGGTGAGGATTGTCGAGCCCCGGGCCCAGGAGATCTTGAGTCTGGTCAACAGGGAGATCCTCCGTTCGGGCTACGAAGATCTCCTGGGGGCCGGGGTGGTTTTGACCGGGGGATCTACCCTCCTGGAGGGGCTTCCCACCCTCGCGGAGCAGGTATTCAACCTGCCCGCCCGGTCAGGATACCCCTTCGGTTTGACCGAAAGCTCCGAGCTGGCCAGGAGTCCCCTGTATGCCACCGGGGTCGGTTTGATCAAATACGGTTGCCAGGGCCTGGAGACCGGTGGTTCTGGAGGGGGGAGAGCCGGTTGGTTTGGGAAAATCTATGGAAATATAAAAAGATGGTTTTCTGATTTTATATAAGGAGGCGTTATGTTTGAACTATCTGATCCGGGGATAAGCGGGACGGCCAAGATCAAGGTGATAGGGATTGGCGGCGGCGGCGGAAATGCGGTAAACACGATGATCTCTTATGACTTAAAAGGGGTGGATTTCATCGTGGCCAATACCGATGCCCAGGCCTTGAACATGTCTAATGCGTCCATAAAGATTCAACTGGGGGCCGATGTAACCAAGGGATTAGGTGCCGGTTCCGTACCCGAGATCGGCAGGAGGGCGGCGATAGAATCGCGAGATACCTTGAAACGCCACCTGGAAGGGGCCGATATGATCTTTATCACCCTGGGAGAAGGAGGAGGGACGGGAACGGGAGGGGCGCCGATAGTGGCGGAGATCTGCAAGGAGGTCGGCGCCTTGACTATCGCCATCGTGACTAAGCCTTTTACCTTTGAAGGCAAGAAGAGAAACACCCAGGCCGAAGAAGGGATAGCGGAGCTCCGGAAGATCGTCGATTCCCTCATCGTGATTCCCAATCAAAGGCTGCTGGCCATGGCCGGCCGGGACATTTCGATGCTGGATTCCTTCAAGATGACCGACAATGTTCTTTACCAGGCGGTAAAGGGGATATCCGATCTCCTGATGATTCCGGGGCTTATCAATCTCGACTTTGCCGATGTGAAGAGCGTCATGTCGGAGATGGGGATGGCCCTCATGGGCACCGGGGCGGCCAGGGGGGAAAACCGGGCAGTCGAGGCGGCCCAGAAGGCGATCTCTTCTCCCCTGCTTGAGGACAATACGATCCAGGGGGCCCGAGGTATCCTTCTCAATATTACCGGCGGTACGGACATGTCTCTCTACGAGATCAACGAGGCCTCGTCGATAATCCGCGGGGAGGCGCATGAAGAGGCCAATATCATTTTCGGCACCGCCGTGGATCCCTCGATCGAAGAGGAAATAAGGATCACGGTGATTGCCACGGGTTTCGACAATGCCCGGGAGAAGAAGAAGATCACCCCCGCGGTGATCTCGATTGCCGGCAACAGGCGAAACGACCTCAATATCCCGGCGTTTATGAGAAGGGAGCGAGGGCAGGGCGGCACCCAGGGGGAGATGGATTACGGGGATGAAGAGGGCTATAAGGATCTCGAGAGCCCCACCTTCCTTCGGGTTCAGGCGGATTAGGGGAAAAGCCCAAAGGTATGGATTATCATTGAGATTCTGGAAGGAAAAACAGGAGATTCAAGGGATCCTGTCCCAGGAGAGGGGGTACGAACGGAAATTATGGGGAGAGGCCTTGACCGTTTGTCTGGCCTATCCCAACCACTACCGGGTAGGGATGTCCAACCTGGGGTTTCAGACGGTCTACGGGATAATCAACCGCCAGGACAAGACCCTCTGCGAAAGGGTGTTTCTTCCGGACGAGGCAGAGTCGGATTCCTTCCTTCCTTCCGGGTTTCCTTTGCTCTCCCTCGAGTCCCAGAGGCCCTTGAAGGATTTTGACCTCGTCGCCTTTTCCGTTTCCTTCGAAGGGGACTATCTAAATATCCTGAAAATCCTCGACTTAGCCGGCATCCCATTAGAGAGGAGCGAGCGCAAGGAGAAGGAACCGCTGATCCTCGGGGGAGGGGTCGCGTTCACCTTGAATCCGGAACCCCTCAGTCCCTTTATTGATGTCTTCCTGATCGGCGAGGCGGAGGGTCTCCTGCCGGCCTTTCTTGAAACCTGCCGACAAATGAGGGATAAATTCCCCCGCCGGGAGATCCTTGCCACCCTTCAGCGGGAGTTGGCCGGAGTATATGTTCCCGCCTGCTTTCGGGCTCAAGGAGAGGGCGCATCCGGCAGGGTTGTCCCGGTCGAGGGAGGGTTCCCCGAGAGGATACGAAAACAGACCGCGGCGGATCTCGAGAGCTTCAATACAAAACCGGAGATCATTGCGGCGAATACGGAATTTTCCGGGACCTATCTCATCGAGGTGAACCGGGGCTGTTTCCGGAGATGCCGTTTCTGCGCGGCAGGATATCTCTATCAACCCGCCAGGTTCAGATCCCTGGCGACCCTGGCGGCCGCCCTGGAGGAAGGGCTGGCGGGGCAGGCCAAGATCGGTCTGGTGGGCACCGCCGTTTCGGACCATCCGGAACTGCCGGCAATCTGCGGCTATCTCTTGAGTCGAGGCGGGCGGATCGCCATAGGTTCTCTTCGATTGGATCGGATGAGCGAAGGGATCCTCAAGATGATGAAGGAAGGCGGGGTGGAAACCGTTGCCCTGGCCCCGGAGGCCGGAACGGAGCGCCTCCGGTCCTTGCTCAACAAGGGGGTTTCAGAAAGTCACATCATGCAGGCGGTCAAAAATCTCATTGCCTGCGAAATACGGAAGATCAGGCTGTATTTCCTGGTCGGACTTCCCACCGAGACCGACGAGGATATAGAAGGGCTCATCTTGCTCGTGGAGAAGATAAAACATGAGGCGAGGAAAGAGGCCAGCGGCGCCGGCGGGTTTCAGAGGATCACCCTGAGCATCAACCAGTTTATCCCCAAACCGGTGACGCCCTTCCAGTGGTGCCCCCTTGAGGATATTTCGGTGGTGAAAAGAAGACTGGCCAGGATTTCAAGGGCCTTTCGCCGGGACCAGGCGGTAAAGGTCATCTATGATCTTCCCAAATGGAATTATATCCACTGCCTCCTGTCCCTGGGCGACCGCCGGGTGGGGGAGCTGATCCTGGCCGCCTACCGCCACCGGGGAAACTGGTCGTCCGCCTTGCGGGAATCGCGGCTGAATCCCGATTATTACGTGTACCGCGGGAAGGGCCTGGACGAACCCCTCCCCTGGGAGATCATCGATCCGGGGATCAGCCGGGAGGAGTTGGTCTTAGAATATAAAAAAGCCCTGGGTTAGTTTGGCCTCGCCGATAGACCTGTGAGCCTCTTTTTTAAATCCTTCCATTTGCTGTTAAAATCTAAGGGGAGAAGGGGTTGACCAATTGATTATTGCCCTTAAGTAGGTTATAATCCCCCGAACTGAAACCAAAAGACTTAAAACTGCCGGATCTCCAAAATGGTCCTGAGGCACGGATAAAGGCATATTTATCGAAGAGAAAGAAGCGAGGAGGCAAAACAAGGTGGATACTAAGAGATACGAACTGAATGTGCAACTGGCGCAGATGCTCAAGGGCGGCGTCATCATGGATGTTACCGACGTGAAGCAGGCCAGGATCGCCGAGGAGGCGGGGGCGGTGGCGGTGATGGCCCTGGAGCGGGTCCCCGCGGATATCAGGAAGGACGGGGGGGTGGCCAGGATGTCGGATCCGGCGATGATCGCGGCGATCAAAGAGGCCGTTTCTATTCCCGTCATGGCCAAGGCCAGGATCGGCCACTTCGTCGAGGCCCAGATCCTCGAGGCCTTAAAGATCGATTATATCGACGAGAGCGAGGTGCTCACCCCGGCGGACGAGGAGTGCCATATCGACAAGACCCTCTTTTCCATCCCCTTTGTCTGCGGGGCGAGAAACCTGGGAGAGGCCCTCCGGCGGCTGGCGGAAGGGGCGGCGATGATCCGGACCAAGGGAGAGGCGGGCACGGGGAATGTGGTCGAGGCGGTGCGTCACATGCGGACGATGAACCGGGAGATCCGCCAGCTTATCGGCATGCCCAGGGAAGAGGCAATAGGCTATGCCAAGGAAAACGGCCTGCCTTATGAGCTGGCCCTGAAGGTAAAGGGGCTGGGCCGCCTTCCGGTGGTCAACTTCGCCGCCGGCGGAATCGCCACCCCCGCCGATGCGGCGCTGATGATGCAGCTCGGCTGCGACGGGGTCTTTGTCGGTTCGGGTATCTTCAAATCGGAGAATCCCGCCCAGCGCGCCCGGGCCATTGTTCAGGCGGTGGCCTGCTACAACGATCCGGCGAAGGTTCTCGAGGCCTCCCTGGGGCTGGGAGGGGCCATGCCCGGCCTTGAGATCGGGGCGATCCCGGCTTCCCAGCTTCTTGCCGGGAGAGGCTGGTGACAACCGGTGGTGATGAGGGCGAAAGAATCCGCCGGAATCGGCATCCTCAACCTTCAGGGCGGGGTGGCTGAGCATTTCGATCATCTGGCCCGATTGAATATCCCCGCTAAGCTGGTCAAGGAGAGGGGCCATCTGGACGGTCTGGCGGGACTCATTATCCCCGGAGGAGAATCCACCTGCCTGGGTAAGCTGCTTCGTATCGTCAATCTTACGGAGGCGATAAAGGAGCGCAACCGGGCCGGGATGAATATCTGGGGGACCTGCGCCGGGGCGATTCTCATCGCCGCCAGGGTTATCGGTCAAGAGCCGATCCTCGGTCTCATGGATATCACCATCGAGCGCAACGGTTTCGGCAGCCAGCTTGCGAGTTTTCACAAATGGGCTTTTGTCCCGGCGGTGGCCGGGGAGCCGATACCTCTTACGTTTATCAGGGCGCCTAAGATCCTGGCTGCCGGAGGGGACGTTGAGATTCTCCTTGAGCAGGACGGCTACATAGCCGCGGCGGAGTCTCCCGCGGCCTTGGCGACGGTATTTCACCCGGAGCTTACCCCCAGCCTCGCCTTCCACCGGTACTTTGTCCGCAAGTGCGGACTTGGCCTGAAAGACGCATCGGATACCGCCGGACCTGCCCCGGGGTGGGAGACGACGAGCTGGACCAGCCACAGCCGTCTCGTCTGACGAACAGAGCCGCGGTGCAGGCTTATTATAGAGGGAAGCCCGGAGGCGTGCCTCCTTCCAGCCCCCATCACCCTTCAAGGCAAGGCGTATGAAAGGGACCACCGCTATTCCTTTTTACATCCTGCTCGGAGTGATTACGGCGCTTTTTTTCGCCCTTTTCATTCCCTTTATCTTTCCTATCTTCTGGGCGGCGGTGCTCGCGGGCATTTTCAAGCCCCTGGGCGGGCGCCTCCGGAGGCGGCTCCCCCCGGCTCTTGCCGCCTCACTGGCGGTGGTTATCATCATCGCAATCATAATCATTCCCGTGGGCATAGTGGGCAGTCTCCTGATTGCCGAATCTATTCATCTCTACGATACCATAAGCCAGGACCGGGGCCTTATCGAAATGAAAATCCGCTCCGTCCAACTGCCCGAGTTATCCCGCTATCTGGCCCGCCTCGGCATAAGCGAGGGCCTGGTGGCGGGAAGGATCGCCGAAATGCTCAAGGGACTCGCGGATTTCATCATCGTCCATTTGACCTCCATAACCCAGAATACCCTCGTCTTTTTCGTAAAATTTCTGATTATGCTCTACAGTCTCTTCTTTTTCCTCAAGGACGGGGAAAGGCTTCACCAGAGCTTCATCAGATACAACCCCCTCGGCTCCAGAAGGGGAAGGATTCTCTACGAGCGATTCATCGCGACGGCCAATACCGGGATCAAGGCGACATTGATCATCGGCGGGATCCAGGGAATCCTGGGGGCGCTTATCTTCTACGCCGTAGGAATTCAGGGGGCGGTTATCTGGGGGATCATCATGATGTTTGCCTCGGTCGTTCCGCTGGTCGGATCGTCGATCATCTGGGGGCCTGCCGGGGTCATCATGCTCCTTGCCGGACACCTCTGGGAAGGGGCGGCGATCCTGGCCTTCGGCATTGTCGTAATCGGTCTGGCGGATAATCTCCTGAAACCGATCATCATCGGACGGGAAGTCCAGATGCACCCGCTGATCGTTTTCTTCTCCACTTTAGGCGGGCTTGCGATCTTCGGGATTTCCGGCTTCGTCTTGGGGCCGGTTATTGCATCGCTCTTTGTTGTTTCCTGGGATATGTTCGAGGAGCCTGCCGATCCCAACGGGGCCGAAAAGGACGTACACCAAGTTGATCGAGAGGCAGGGAAAGGACCGGAAAGGGCTTGACATGTGTGCCATATTAATTTATATCGTGCTACATGTTAAGGAGACCTGATGGCCCAGTTGACCCGTTTCGGCGTTTCCATAGAGGACAGCCTGCTTAAAAAGTTCGACGACCTGATCGGACGCAAGGGTTACTACAATCGTTCCGAGGCCCTGCGGGACCTTATCCGGGACAGCCTGGTCGAGGCGGAGGCCCAGGTAGGGGCAGGCGAGATGATCGGCACCATTACCTTGGTCTATGATCATCATGTCCGGGAACTGGCCGACACGTTAACCGAACTCCAGCACCAATATTATAAGACCATCATCTCCACGACCCACATCCACCTGGACAACCACAACTGTCTCGAGGTCCTGATCACCCGGGGAAGGGGTGAGGATATCAAAAAGATCAGCCAGCTTCTCATCGGCGCCCGAGGGGTTAAGCACGGCAAATTGACCCTGACCTCGACGGGAAAGGACCTGACCTGAGGGCAGGGGGAAATTTTTTTGCCCGCTGCGTGGCATGTTTATTAATTATGTAACACGAGCAAATACCAAATACTTGAAGGAGGACATATAATGAAGATCCGGTTTATTTTAGTAATGGCAGGGCTTTGCCTGTTTTTCTCAACCCCGGCCCTCGCCTGCGAAGATACGGCCGCCCGGCTCAATCCCCAAGACAGGCCGGCCTTTGAACTGGGGAAATTGGCGGGCAAGGTGGGGCTTGCCAACCTTGGCATCAAGAACATCGAGCCGGGGAACCTGCTTGTCATAACCAACGCCGGCTACGGCCGCTTTAACGATCTAACCTCGATTGCGGCCCTGGAGGGAATCGGCTGGGCGACGGACACCTCCTTAGGCCAGCGGAACCTGCTTCGAATCCAGACCCCCCGGCTGAGCCCGGTGTGGTTTTTCCTCTTCCATCGTCCCACCGGCGACGGGGTTTACCTCGAGGCCCCCCGCCTTCTCAAGGGAGAACCCGCGGCGCGCATTTTTAGAATCCAGAAGGAAAACATAGCCGCCGCAAGGCTCTTGGATGACGTCACTTACTGGGAAGGCCGGATCAAGGACCGGGCCTTCGGCGGCCGGGAATTTTCCCTGGTCACCATGGCCAACCAGTGGGCCGCGGGCGCCCCTTATGAGCTCCTCCAGGCGGGAACCTTTCACGATCATGTCTGCCCCGGGGTAACCATGGGCTTCCTTATCGCCGAGTATCTGGAACGTAACTATCCCCTCGCCTCCGGAGAGCGGTATCACATCCTCAACCCGGCGCCCAACTGCCATGACGATGCCCTGCAGGTGCTCTTCAATGCCACCGCGGGGAAGGGGTTTTTTACCCTGGTCCATCTCACCGACCAACAGCGGGGGCAGTTATCCCCAAAAGTGAGAAACATAACCGGCGTCTATGTGATCTGGAATCCCCGCACCGAATCAGGCCGGGCGGTGGGGCTTGTCTTCGACTGGGATCTCCTGAAGACAAAAAGAGAGGGCATCGGCTGGGTCTGGCGCCTCAGGATGAACCAGGAGCTCCTCGGTTATCTGGACAGGCCCGAGGGCCTGTTGAAGAAGGCCTTCGAGAAAGACCTGCCGCCGGGGACGAAACCGGCCACCCTCATCCAGGCCGATCAGAAGAGCCTTGGGGATGCCGGCTTAATCGATCAGGTAGTCCGGTAAGAAAGGGGGAGGAGATGAAAAATGATTTTCTTTACGGTTTGATCAAGACGTTAATTTGTCTGTCGGTGCTTTCGGGGGTGCCTGCTTGTGAGGCCCTGGCCCAGAGGGACCGGGACACCCTGGTTTACTCCTGGCCCGGCAACGTAGGGGAGCTCAATCCCCATATGTATTCCCCCAATCAGATGTTCGCCCAGGCTATGGTTTACGAACCGCTGGTTCGTTACGGCGAGGGGGGAAGCATTGTGCCGTCGCTCGCCGAGAGATGGACCATTTCCCCCGACGGTAAGGTCTATACCTTTTATTTGAGAAGACAGGTGGTCTTCTCCGACGGTCAGCCGTTTAACGCGGAGGCGGTGAAAAGGAACTTCGAGGCGGTTATGGCGAACCGGGCGCGCCACAGATGGCTCGAGCTGATCGCCCAGATCGATCGATTCGAGGTGGTGGACGGGCATACCTTCCGTTTGACCCTGAAGAACAGCTATTACCCGACGCTTTTTGAATTGAGCCTGGTGCGTCCTCTCAGGTTCTTAAGCCCCGCCTCGATCCCGGAAGGCGGAAGCACCGCTTCGGGCATCAAGAAACCCGTCGGAACCGGCCCCTGGATCCTGGCAGAGACCAGAAAGGGGGAGTATGACCTCTTTGTAAGAAATGAGCATTACTGGGGGAAGAAGCCGAGGTTTAAAAAGCTTCTCGTCAAGGTGATAACCGATCCCAATACCCGGGCGGTGGCTATGGAGACAGGAGAGATAGACCTTATCCTGGGCACCGCGGGGGGGCACGGGGCCGGTCAGATCAGCTACGATATGTTCGAACGGTTTTCCCGGGATCCGAGATACGAAACCCGTCTCTCCAAGCCAATGGCAACCCAGGTGCTTGCCCTCAACACCAACCGGGGGCCGACCCGGGAGCTTGCGGTGAGAACGGCGGTTCTTCTGGGGGTGAATAAGACCGCAATCGTAAAGAATGTCCTGCGCAATGTAGACCGGCAGGCGGAGACCCTTTTCCCCGGCGATGTGCCCTATTGCGATCTCGGTCTCAAACCGATGGGCTATGATCCGATTCGGGCGGCGCGACTCCTCGACGAGGCTCTCTGGCGGAAGCCCGCTCCGGGGGGAATCAGGGTAAAGGGCGATCAATCCCTGGAGATCGACCTTAGTTTCATCGGGAACGACGCCTTCCAGAAGGCCATCGCCGAGAGCATCCAGGGCGATCTTCGTAAAATAGGCATCCGGATCAATCTGTTAGGGGAGGAGGTCGATTCGGTGAATAACCGGCAAAGAACCGGGGAGTTCGGGATGATCTTTAACGCAACCTGGGGGGCTCCCTATGAGCCTCACTCCTATTTGAGCTCCATGCGGGTAGTGTCCCATGCGGACTACCAGGCCCAGCTCGGCCTGGCAATGAAGGCCGAGATTGATGCCAGAATAGGCCGGATGCTTCTTTCCGTAAATGACAGGGAGCGGCAGGACCTGGTTCGGTGGATCCTTACGACCCTCCATGAACAGGCGGTTTATCTGCCAATCTCTTTCAATTCCGCCGTGGCGGTTTACCGGAAGGAATTATCCGGCGTCGATTTCGGTCACACGAGACACGAGATTCCTTTTGAATATATTGAAAGAAGATAGATGGATAAAAGGGGCGCGGGCGACTGTTTTCGGGGAGGCTGATATGGTTTCGTTCATCCTGCGTAGACTGCTTATGATGGTGCCCCTTCTGTTCGCCGTTTCGATCATCGTTTTCATAATCATAAGAATAGGGCCGACCGATCCGGCCCTGGCCTATCTCCGGCTGTCCCAGATACCCCCAACCGATGAGGCGCTGGCGGCGGCCCGGGATTTTCTGGGGCAAAACAAACCGATCGTCACTCAGTATCTGGAGTGGATCGGACGGGCGGTGCGACTGGATTTCGGCCTGTCTTACGTAAACGGAAGGCCGGTTCTGGACGAGATCCTCTACTATCTGCCGGCGACCCTTTCTCTGGCCGGGGTTTCTCTCCTGATTACGGTGATAGTCAGCTTGCCGCTCGGGGTCTTGTCCGCCTTGTATAAGGACCGCGCCTTTGATCAGGCGGTCCGGGCGATCGTCTATTTCGGGGTATCCATGCCTAATTTCTGGTTCGGGTTTTTGCTTGTGGCGATCTTTTCCGTGACCCTGGGCTGGCTGCCGCCTATGGGAAGGGGGACGCTCGCCCACCTGATCATGCCCGCTTCAGCCCTGGCCCTCATGTCCACCTGTATCAATATCAGACTCGTTCGGGCAAGCGTTCTTGAAAACATGAACGATCGCAGCGTCCTTTATGCCCGGGCCAGGGGGCTTAAGGAAAAGACCGTAATCGGGATCCATGTACTTAAGAATTCCCTCATCCCCGTTGTAACGATGATCGGGATGCACCTGGGCGAGCTTCTGGGCGGGGCGGTGGTGGTGGAGAGCATTTTTTCCTGGCCCGGCGTCGGCCGATTCGCCGTGTCCTCCATTTATAATCGCGACTATCCGGTGATGCAGTGCTTTATTCTCTTTATGGTCATAATCTTCGTTTTAGTAAATCTCCTGGTCGATATTTGTTATGCGTGGTTGGATCCCCGCATTCGTTTTTCCCGAAGCGATAAGTGAGGAGGCGCCTTGGTTAGAAACCGAAAGATATTTGTCCTGGCCCTTGCGATAGTGATGGCGATTGTATCCGCCGCGGTTTTTGCCCCTTTGATAAGCCCGCACGACCCGAACGAGGTGAATCTCGAGATGAAACTCTCCCCGCCCGGCTTCGGCCACCTGCTGGGAACGGATCATTTGGGAAGGGATATCTTCTCGCGGCTCATTTACGGGGCCCGGGTCTCGGTCGCTACCGTAGCCGCCATAATCTTGCTTGTTCTTGCCTTCGGGTTGGGGATCGGCATACTGGCCGGATACGCCGGAGGGATCGTCGATGCTGCCCTGATGCGGCTCTGTGACGTTTTTTTTACCTTCCCCACGTTTGTTTTGGCCCTGTTTATGGTGGGGATTCCAGGCGCCGGGATGGGGAACGTGATCATCGCCATTGCCCTTACCCACTGGGCCTGGTACGCCCGGATCGTCCGCGGGTTGGTTCTGACCTTCAAATACCGGGATTATATCCTCGCCGCCCGGGCAGCCGGAACCGGTCGCATCAGGATCGTTGTCCGTCATATCCTCCCACCGGTGTTTTCCCAGCTGGTGATTCTGGCCACAATGGATATCGGCCACATGATGCTTCATGTCTCCGGCCTGTCTTTCCTCGGCCTGGGCATAACCCCGCCTACGCCGGAATGGGGGGTGATGGTAAGCGACGCCAGGGAGTATATCTGGACCCAGCCCTCTGTCATCCTCTGGCCGGGAATGATGATCTTTCTTACCGTCATGTCGTTCAACCTGATCGGGGATGTGGTAAGGGACGGCCTGGATTCGAAAGGAAAAGGGGATACATGATGACCTGTCAGAACATCCTGGAAATAAGAAACCTTTCCCTTCTCCTTTCGGGCAAGAAAGGAAACGATCGGACCGAGAGAGAACTCGTCTGTGGCCTGGATCTTGCGGTGAGAAGAGGGGAGGTAACCGGCTTGATAGGTGAGTCAGGGTGCGGTAAATCCATTACCTGTCTTGCGGTTCTCGGGCTCCTGCCCCCCGCGATCACTCGGCAAACCGGGGCGATTTTCTTCGACAAAACGGAGATATCCCGGCTTCCCGCGGAAAAAAGGCGGGAATATCGCGGGAGGAAGATCGCCGTGATCATGCAGAACCCGATGAGTTGTTTCGACGCCATCTTCACCGTGAAAGAACATGTTCTGATGACCATCGCAGCACACCGCTCCAATGACCTGTTTTCCCTGGGCCGTTTTCAGGAAATCCTCGAATATGTGGGTTTCGCCGAACCTCCGGAAATACTTAAGTCCTATCCGTTCCAGCTCTCCGGCGGGATGCTCCAGCGGGTCATGGTGGCCCTGGCGTTGCTCCTTAAAGCGGAGGTGTTGATAGCGGACGAGCCGACCACCGACATGGACCTGATCGTCCAGTCGAGAATCCTCGATCTTATAGACCATCTCTGCGTAAGCCACGGGCTTGGCATCCTGCTTGTCACCCACGATCTGGGTGTCGTCGCCCGCCTGGCGGATCAGGTGGCGGTGATGCGGAAGGGGAGGATCGTGGAGACCGGGCCCGCCTTTGACATCTTCGCCAATCCCCGGCAGGATTATACTAAAACCCTGGTTAAGGCCCATTTCAACCTTCATGGTATTGTTTCGTGGCCTAAGGAAGGACGGTTATGAATCTGGTGGAAATGAGGGAAGTGGGCAAGACCTATCGACGTGGCTCTGTTTTCAGAAGCGGTCTTCCCCTGGACGCCCTCAAAAACATAAATTTTCAGATTCGGCAGGGCGGATCAGTCGGCCTGATCGGCAGGAGCGGTTCGGGGAAGAGCACCTTATGCCGGCTCCTTCTGGGACTGGAAAAGACCTCCAGAGGACAGGTGATCTACCGGGGAAAGGATCTCGCCGCCTTTTCGAAAGCGGACTGGCGCTCCTTCCGCCGCCGGGTGCAGGTGGTTTTCCAAAACGCCCTGGGTTCGGTCAACCCCCGGTTCACCGTCCAGGAGATAATTATCGAGCCGCTTCTTAACTACTCGACTCTGACCAAAGGGGAAAAGGAACGGAAGTCGGCGGCCCTGCTCGAGCAGGTCGGTCTGCGGGCCTCCGAAGGGACCAAACTTCCCCACCAGGTAAGCGGCGGCGAGCTCCAGAGGATCTGCATCGCCCGGGCGCTGGCCCTAGGGCCGGAGATGATCATCCTTGACGAGGCGGTAAGCAGCCTGGATATGCTGATTCAATCGCAAATCCTCAACCTCCTGAAAGACCTGAAGCGGTCGTTCGGGGTGACGTATCTTTTCATTTCCCATGACCTGAGGATCGTTTCCTGGTTTTGCGACGAGATCCTGGTGCTGGAAGAGGGACGCCTCGTTACGCGGGTCCGGGACCTGCAGGAAATCGAGGAGGACTCCGGCCCGGCTCTTAAGGAGCTTATGGCCTCGGTGCTTCCCCCTTGGCCGCGCCAAGAAGGGAAGGGGGAGCGGCATACTGGCCGGATACGCCGGAGGGATCGTCGATGCTGCCCTGATGCGACTCTGTGACGTTTTTTTACCTTCCCCACGTTTGTTTTGGCCCTGTTTATGGTGGGGATTCCAGGCGCCGGGATGGGGAACGTGATCATCGCCATTGCCCTTACCCACTGGGCCTGGTACGCCCGGATCGTC
>JBBIJM010000014.1:0-35398 GCA_037445955.1 Syntrophobacterales bacterium | reverse complement strand
TGAGCTTCGCCGAGTCGATGTTTTTCCGCTCCAGGATCCTCTTATCCGGGACATCCCAGTAATCGGGCAGACGTTTTTCCATACCGCCTCCTTTAAAATGTAAGCCTACGAATGCTAATTCCGCCGCTTCTGGTTGTCAAGGCTTAAGTAGTGTCCCTCTTTTGGGAGCAGTCGGTCTTGATTTGAGAAAGAACAGCAAAATGAACTGAGTTTAGCCACATCGGGCCAAGGCTGATGGCTGTTTCTCGCCAAATCAGCATCGACCTTCTTTAAAAAACGAACTTTCCGGACGGACACTAAATAACAATGTGTCAGCAACAGTCTAAAGATTTGACCCCATTCGAGACATGATTGTTTTTAACAACTTCCCGGCGCGGCGATAAATGACAAGAGATGCCAAGCCATCCCTGTCAGTTGGATCCGTATTGATAAAAACAGCTTTGATGCCCCTGCCCACGGCCATATCAACAAGATAAGCGATGGGTTCCATCCGAAGGCTTGTCCCGATGATCACAATGAGATCCGAAGACAGCAGGCCAAAGACAGCCTTGCCGAATCTGTCACCGTTTAATTCCTCGCCCATAAGAACAATCGACGGTTTGATCAGTCCACTGCAGTTTGGACATAATACGCTGTAATTGCCTGATCGAGCTATGTTTTCAGCATGATTTATGGGATAGGGAGTTTTACATTTTGAGCAAAGCGCTGCCTCAATGTTTCCATGCAGTTCAATCACCGTCTCCGGGTTAACGCCCGCCTTCTGAAAAAGACCGTCCACATTTTGGGTAAGAATCAATTGGAGCTTGCCTATGTTTTCAAGGAATTTAGCGGCCCGGTGAATGTTATTCGGTTTTGCCCTCTTGATGAGAGCGCTGAAATCCATCTGCATAAGCCAGTATTTTTGTCGGACTTCCGCCCTTTCCAAATAGTTTGTAAATGTAAACTCATCGGCCCCATAGATTTTCCAATAGCAGGAGCCGTCGCTAAAATCCGGGATCCCCGATTCTGTACTCGTCCCTGCCCCGGAGACGATGGAAATTCTTTTTGCTTTGACCATCATATCAAGCAGCATTGATTCTTCCGCCCGTTTCTTTTTGAGATTGGTGAAATTGCTTAATGCTTGCCTGAGCCGGGAAATCCACCCGCCCTGGCGCGGTTTTTCCCCGCAGAGTTTTCTGATATTTTCAGGACTGGAAATCATATGAAAAGGCACCGCAAATACGCCCAGGCGGTGCATAAGCGGCCTTCTGGCCATAATCAGCGATAAAATAATTGTGAGATTAAAGGGGATCGTAAGAAAAGGAAGATTGATGAATTTAAACGCATATCCGACGATAATCCAGATAAACGCGCAAACCCATAAAGCGGCGACGGTAAAAATGAACATCCTCCAGCCGGGGACAAAAAAAATCCCAAAAAGGGCTACGGCGGCGGGAAAGGCGTTAAAACCTAGAAAAACCTCCTGCCCTGTTTTTAGGTAAGCAGGAACAAAACCGCACAGGAGGATGCCGAAAATGACGCCGACTACAGCCATGACGGCGCTGATGCGTGAATGGATCAAAATGCCGATGAGTATAATTACAAAAGCGTGAATGTAGTTCTTTTGGATGTAAGTATAAAGCTCATTTCCTTCTAGGCTGGATATGGCGAAAAGAGGAGGAGAAATGTCTTCCGCCAAAGCATAAATGCCGTGAGGAGGAATCAAGGTTGCGCTGAAGACAAGCCAATAAATGATGATAATCGCGAGATAGAACATCAGTACGGAAGGAATGGTCATAATCGGGAAACTAAAACGACCGTAAAGCATATGCCTGATAAGAGCATGGCGAACGGGAGTTAGAAAGAGCGCTAATATCAGAAACAAGGCAAGGGCCGGCAAGGAAATCTGAAAGTACCAGCTCCAGAATACGCCGAATACTGCGCCGCAGTAACCGGAAATGCCTTGGCGAAGGTAGTGTTTATCTTCCTTGGCAAGCCAAGATGAATATATGGCTGCCAGGGCTCCTAAAAAAGAGTAAATGGTCAGCCTTGCGGAAATAAATGATAGACCCGTAACCATGAATAAACCGGAGAGGGGATTATTGGAAAAAATTACTTGGGCGTAGGAACGAAGGATGGCGTCAGTAAGAAAAAGGATGGGAGAACGATTCCCCAGATTTTCCCAGAATTGCTGAATAGATCGCAGATGTTTGAGGGAATTCACGCCTCAGACCTCCGCGCGCTTCGTCAACCTTGCCGGCAGGTCCTCCAGACCCTTTACATCCTCATATCTTTCCGCCCGTCTGATGACATGCGCTGATCCGCTGCTCAGAAGCACTACCGCCGGGCGGGTATAGATAAACTGCATGGACTGGGAAAAATTGTAAGCCCCCACGTTGCGGATTATGAGAATATCTCCCCTGTTGATTTTAGGGAGCTGCACCTGGGTCCTAAGGACGTCTATCTGCATGCAAAGGGCACCGAAAATATCGATAACTTCATTCTGCCCATCGTCCCTTGCCGGTTCCCCGCTTTGGGAATCTGACCGTTCCCCAACGGCTATATCGTGTCGATAAAAATACGCCGTCGGCAGAAGATTAACCCCGGCGTCGACGATCGCAAACTTTGAACCCGCTGAATTATGTTTCACCGCAACTACCGTTGTAAGAAGAAACATGCATTCGTCAACTACGCTCCTCCCCGGCTCCAGAATAAGACGAGGGGGTTTTTTGAATTCCCCGAGTCTTCTGTTAAGAGCGCTGCACACCACCCCCGCGTATTGGTTCAAGGACGGTGTTATGGTATCGGCGGGCATCAGCATGGCGTTTAAGGTGTTTTTTGAGGGAAAACCGCCGCCGATATCCAGAAAATCCCATTCTCCTCCCAGTGCACCTTGGACGTTTATGGCAAGAGAGATGAGATTTTCGATGACTTTCCTGTAAACACTGAGATCTATAATGTATGTTCCAGCATGACAGTGAAGGCCCGAGAGCTTAAGATTACGACTGCGGGCAATTCTTCGGCAGGCTTCGTAAGCCTCGCCACTCTCCAGGCTGAAGCCGAACTTATCCCATGCGGGATGATTCAGCTGCATGTTGACTCGCAACCCGACCCTGCCTTGCACCCCTGCTGTTCTTGCTGCCGTTTCAGCCGCCTCCAGTTCATGAAAGGAGTCGATGTTGACCGCCGCCCCATCCGCGAAGGCGCGTTTGATCTCGGCAGTTTTTTTATAGGGCCCGTTGAATATGATCCTGCTGCCGTCTACGTGGAGACGCCGCGCCATTTCATATTCAAGGCCGGAGACAACTTCCGCCCATGCACCTTCGGAATGTAAAACAGCGCAAATAGCAGAAAGATAATTCGTCTTGTATGAATAGGCTATCGTTGACTTATCATACAGATCGGTGAAGGCCTTATGCAATACCCGGTATGAATCTCTCAGAACGCTTTCGTCAACAACGAAGAGGGGGGACCCATACTTTTCGGTAAGATGGTGAACCGGCTGACCGCCAATATCGGGAACTGTGATTTGCCTTTCAGAGTCCCCGTTGAACCTGTCAGTGCCAGTGAAGGATACCTTCTTAATCAGCGGTTTGACATATGGTTTTCTTTCACTCACTTTCATCTTGAGATAAAACTCCTTTGATACTGAATAAGTTGATCCGCCTCATATCTGTCACCATATCGACAGACATGCGGACAAAGAAACCTCCGGCTTCAACATCTGGCTGAGCCGGCAAGGATTTTCCCCCGATTATTCCAAGCATTAACAAGGGAAAGTTCAATCCCGCATCAGCAACAAAATTGATCCAGTCAGGTAATCCAGGATGAACTCCCATGATGAAAATCCGTCCCTTCTCAGACACAAAAAAATTAATCGTCAAGGGACCTACCCATTTAAGGGAAACAGCGAGTTTTTTGGCTGTTTCACCGATGGGGCTCGCGCTTACGATTTTCCCAATCCAGGTACTGCCTCCTTTCGAGATCAGAAGCTGATGGATAGCGGCCATTGCCACTATCTTTTTGCGCCTGTCCGCAAGTACCGCCGCCGAATAGTAATTGCCCGTCGCCTGTCGATGAAGAATCGGCGCGGCAATGGGATTTTTAGCTAGGGGCAAGATAATCGCCGCCGGCTGTTCGCCGGTCGTGTCCGGGCTTTCTAAAGACAGGGAAGGCATAGTCAATATGTTTTTGCTTTGAAACCGGGCAATCCCGTCCTTGTCTGAAACTGCATTCAAGGCACTTACCGAAGGCAGCAACGTCATGATGCCTACGCTCCCGAGCTCCCCGGCGTAAGGAACCAGGGCGGCGGTTTCTTTATCTGTTGCCGGGATCAGTACGTCCAGTCCGCCTTCAGATTTTATCTCTTTGAGGCGCCTCAGGTGAAGTTCGATATTATCGGCTGATAGGGGAGGGACAAGATAATTAGTGACGGCGAGGTCTTTACGGAAGGCGCACCCGAATACGGGATTGGAGGACAGGCCAAGCAATTTTATGCGCGGATCCCGCAAGTTATTCAGGCAACGGATTATTGAATAGCCCGGTTCCACTTCGCTTCCCGTGTAAAGCCCCGTTACCCCGACTATCACAGAGTGACCTCGCCCGAGACAGTCAGTTGAAAGAGAATGGATTCAGTTATCACACAATCATGGACAGTCCTGAAAAAAAGCTTGCCCTCCTGATAGGCGGGAGCAAGATCGGAGGGCATTCCTAATCCCAGCTTGACACAGGCAAGGGGAAGATTCTGCCCTGAGCATGCGGTCAGATAAATCCACGAGGGGAATCGACTGTTAATTTCAATAATGTGGAATTCACCTTTTTTATCCCTGATGAATTCCAGTTCCACAGGCCCGATCCATTGGAGCAGCTTTATGATATGGTTGCAGATATTGAGCAAATTTTGATCGTGAATAGTAACGGCGGCGTAGGCCTTTCCCTGGTCGGTGATGCCGATTTTTTTTATGGCAACCGCTCCCGCCGTCTGGGAGTTTCTATCGGCCAATAAGGCAACGTCAAACTCCTCTCCTCCAATATATTCCTGTATCAGAACGGGATAACCCCACAGGGAGAGAAGCCTCAGATACTCTTCCTCGCCCGCCGCTACGGATTTGCACACCTTGCCGTCGCAAAGAACGGCTTTCAGCACGAAGGGAATGCCTGTTTCACGGCTTGCCGCCCGGATCTCCTCAACATTGTTTAAGATTAAAGTACGGGGGGTCTTTATCCCATTTTCCCGACAGAATTCGTACAGGATGTGTTTCGCCCGTAATTTTATGGAATCGGCAGGGGGGAGAAGGGTGCGTATGCCCTGACTGTCAAGCTCGCGGGATATTTGGGAAAAGAGAATTACTTCGGAGTCAAGCGCCGGGATCAGCGAGGAAATAGGATTTTTCTTGTGGATATGGTAGATACGTTCAAGCAGAGCCGTTTTACCTGCCGCTGGAGAGGGCGTCAGGTAAACGCTATCAACTACTCCCCGGTAAAACGCGCCGTTTGCGCGGGGGTCAAAAACAAGAGCTGAAATCTTTCCTGAAAAGTCAGCAGACTCTCTGAGACAGCGGGCAATGGCCAAACCAGGGTAAGGATTGTCCGCAGCCGAAAATCCAGTGATGGCAACATGAAGTTTGGCAGGGCCTTTCATGCAATTGCGCCTTTTCTTCCGGCGGCGATAATTTCAAGAGAAAATGCAGTTTTAAAGAAAGTCTCGCAATCGTTAACCGTCTGTTCCCATGAATATATCTCGAAAACTTCGGCCATATCTTCCGCAATTGAACAGAAGAGTCGTTCCCTCATAAGTTCTTTCATGATGAAGGAGGCGGTTGAACCGATGCTGTACATGTCCCCCGATTTTGGGTTCATCAGGAACATTTCTTCTCCTCTTTCAATAATGTTATCACTTAGACGGGGGGTTATAGTGTAGGCATATATTTCATTCAAGTATGTTTTGTGTTTTTCGCAGACTGGCATCGGGCCTACGACTCCTGATGAGCAACGCCCTTGTGTTCGGCCTTCCAGGATACATGCCCCGGTATGGCTGTCCGGATATTTTTTCTTTTTCATCGATTCGCGCGCCCCTTTTGGCTGCGTTTAATTATGTCGAATGTGGCGCTTTAATGCAGCTAAACGCGCCACATTCGTGAGCCGTCAGCTTACCTATTTCAAGGCAGCCAGTCCTGACGTGGCACCGATATTCCCTGGAACAATGGCCAGCGATTGACGGAAGTAATCTTCCGCTGCCTTCTTATTATTTTTCTGGAGCTCACACCAGCCCAGGCCGTTTAGTGGAGCGGTGACCGGCTGGCTGGCGTTATAGCCTGCGAGCCTTTTAAATGCGGCGAAGGCCTTTTCGTATTCCTTCATGTTGAAATAACTCCAGCCGAGACTTTCCAGCGCGACGCTCCACTTGTCCCAGGTGTCCGCAGATTGCGGCGCCTTTTTCAGCGCTTTTTCGAGCTGGTCCACAGCCTCTTTGAATTTGCCCTGCTTGTAAGAGACGGCGGCAAGGCCAAGAATGGCGTCTTGATTATCGCCGTCCTTTTTCAAAGTCATCTGGAAGTGGAATGCAGCACGGTCAAAGTTGTTCCAGATCAAGTGGCTCTGTCCCAGCGCGTTACGGAAGTACTCGGGCTCCTTTAATTTGCCGATGGTATCGTAGAGTTCCTGTCCGTCCCTGGCTGAGGGATTCATATATATGGCTGTGCTCAAGAAGGGTTTTGTTTTTGCGTAGTCACCCTTCCCTGCATAGCAGAAGGCAAGTCCATAATAGGCGTCGCTTGCCGACGGATTCAATGTAGCGCCGGTATTGAAGTTGTTAATGGCGTCATCGAATTTGTTTTGTCTGAACAATGCCCACCCCCGGTTACTATATGCATCCGCTGAATATGGCTCAGTTGCGGCAATCCTTTTATACAATTCGTCGGCTTCTCTGAATTCCCTGTTGCGATAAAGTGCCCACGCCTTGGCCCTGAGGGAGTTGGAGAGTTCCGGCTGGATGGCAAGCGCCCTATCAATATAGGTAATAGCCTCTTTATTCTTATCATTACCTGCCAGAACCCAGCCCCACCCGGTCAAGGCTTCCGTATTTTTAGGGTCGATTGTGAGAGCTGACTGAAAGTAATTCAAGGCTTCGTCCCCTTGTCCAAGATTAAATAATGCCAAGCCGGCGCCGAGAGTGGCGGTAATATTACCGGGATCTTCTTTGAGGTGGCCTTTATACAGGTTAAGCGCCTTTTCTGATTGCTGCCTGAAAGAATAACCGGCGGCTGCGCTTAAGGTCAGATCCCTCCGGTCCTTGCTTGCCTTGATGAAGGAAGCAGCTTCCTGGCTGAGGATATAATCGGGATGAAGTTTCAGGGCATACGAGAGTTCGAGCTTGGCTCGGTCCGGTTCCTTCATTCCCAGATAGGCCATGAACCTGCCGTAATATGGTTCTGCCTGGTAAGGATGTTTGTTTATGGATTCGGTAAACGCCCGGAGGGCTTCTTTGTTATTCCCCGCATAATAAAGGGACCAACCCAGGTTATTCCAAGTGGTAAAGCGGTTTTTTCTCGTCCTGGTAATCTTTTCATATTCCTGCGCCGCCTCCGCATACATTTTCTTGGTAAATAAAATACCCGCAAGGGTCTCCGCCAGTAAGAGGTTTCCTTCATTTTGTGCCAAAGCCTTTTTCAGGGTATTCAGCGCCCGGTCATCATTCTTTTGATAGAGGTTAAGGTGGGCCAGGAGAGTGTTGGCCGCGGCGCTTCGGGGGTTTTGTCTCAAGGCGTCGTCAATAAGTTTTTTCGCTTCGGCGAAATTTCCCGCGGCCAACTGCAACGAGGCGATCCCGACTACAGGTTCATCAGCCGACGGAGCCAATTTGGCCGCCTTCCTGAAATTATGTATCGCTGCCTCGTTGTTACCCAGCATGCGATAACTCCATCCTGCTTTAGTCAGCGATTCTACATCATGGGCATTGACATATGTAAGATACGAATTGAACATGAAAACGGCCCGATGATAATTTCCGGACTCGTAAAGGGCTGCGCCGAAGTTTTTCCACAGATCCGACCAGTTGTGATCAGCGATCATATTGTGAATGGTCACATTGTCCGCCTGATGGGGATATAGGGCTATAAATTGACTAAGTGTTTGTTTCGCTATTGTCTTGTCCCCTTTTTCATGTTGGACAAGCAAGAGACCATAAAGCGCTCCGGCGTTAACATCATCTATTTTCAGCGCCCTTTCAAAGGCGTTTTCAGCGGCGCTGTAATCCTTTCTCGCCCGGTTAGCAAAACCCGCATAAACGAGATACGCGGGATTTTTCCTGTCTTCTCGGGCCGCCCTCTCCTGTGCCCTTGCCGCCTCGTCAAAACGCGACTGCTTGAAATAAATTTCTCCCTGGTTTGATAGGAAAACATCCCTTCCGGTAAAATCGCTGCTGTACTCCATTGCCTTGCCGAGAGCCTTCAGCGCCTCATCATACTTTCCGTTTCTTTTGGCGATCTGGGAAAGGCCGAACCAGCCGTCTGAAAAGACAGATTCAATATATCTTTTGTCGGCGCTTGGATAATAACTGTAAATATCGCTAAAGATATGACTTTCTGCCCATTTTATCTCTTCTTGAAAAAACTTTTTTGCATTATCATCTCTACCGAGCTTGAAATTTATCCAAGCCAGACCCAGAAGTGCGTTAGGGTCCCTGTTATTATCTTTGTAAAGGGCGAGAAATATGTCTTCAGCCTCTTTGAGCATTTCCAGCCTGAAATAGACTAACCCCAGGCTCTGTTTGGCCTCTGTATAATTAGCGTCATCTTTCAAGGCCCTGAGAAATGATTGTTTTGCCAGATCGTAATCGTTGTTTTTGAAATGTTTAAGGCCCTCGCTGTAATGTCTGAATTTTCCAAAAAAGGCGAAAGCCTCTTGGCCTGGAACAAGAATGAAAAGCGTCAAAAATGCCAAGATAATCAAACAAGCAGCCCGGGATTTAGTATTTTTTCTCATAAAGCACCTCCTGCTGTTATTCGTGGTATGTCATTTTCCAAAACGCTCATCAAATAAATATCGTTAAATTTTCCGCCGGAAAAAACTGCCTCCCTTAAAACGCCTTCCCGCCTGAATCCGCATTTTTCAAAACAGCTTATAGCCCTATGGTTGAAAGCGAGCACGGTCAGCCAGATCCTATGCAGACCCAGCTCCCGGAATCCATACTCAAGCATAAGTCTTGTCGCTTCCTTACCGAAGCTCATTCCCAGATACGGGGAATTGCCGAAATAAATTCCGAATTCCGCGCTTTTGTCCAGGAGATTGATCTTCCGCAAATAGCTGTTACCGATATAGACGTTACCGTCTTTAATCTGGACGGCAAGTTCAAGTAATCCGGAATTTACCGTCGGTGCCATGGCCAGAGTAACGTCCTGCTCGACCTGCTGATAAGAGGTAAAGGAAGGGCGGCCGAAATAAAGCCGTGTAAATTCCGCGTCATTGAACCAATGATAACGGATTGGAATATCCTCCGGGGAGACTGCTCTTAGAAAAATCCGGCTGCCTTCAATCATAAAATGACGCTCTCAAACGGGAACGGCAATGATCACACTGTACATTCCCTCATTTACATTTTCCTGGAAATCAGCCACTTTAAAACCCGCTTCGGCAAGCAGGTCTTCATATTTTTTTCTTGACTTGAAAAGTCCCGCTTTCAGGTCATCGGCAAACAGATAATTGAATTCGCAGGTGAGAACAAAAGACTCGTTGCCGTCCGTCATGATTTCGCAAATAATGAGCTTCCCATTGTCATCTACACATTTCCTCGTTTTTTTAAGCAGATTCAAAACTGCCTCCTCCTGGAAATCAGAAAACGCCCTTGTCCAGAGGATTGCGGCAAATCCGTCCGGCAGACTGTCATCCCCTTCCAGGTCTCCTTCGAGTACGGATATCCGCTTGCCTGTCTTTTCCACCTCTTTCCTTGCCAGATAAGCGAAAAGCGGCTGGCTGAACACGGTGACGGGCGTATTCGGATATAGTTCGGCAAGGCGAATCGTAGTGGCGTAATCACCTCCCGCAACGTGCAGCAGATTAGGATAAAGATTGAAATCAACCGATTTTTTCAGGGTATCAACCAGGATATCCGTGGTCAATTTCATCCAGTCTGTGTAAGCCTTAGCCTCAGCCATTGTTTGGGGCGGCCACTTGACTTTATGGGGCAAGGCCTTCCACTTTAACACCTCGCAGATGTCGAAAGAATCGGCTTGCTTCCAATAGGCTATTTTACTGCGGTGATATGGGTGAAGGTAGTTTTTCTCCTTAAAGAGCGATCTTGAAAAAGACGTCAACGAGTATATCTCGTCAACAATGGCAGCTCCGTGTCTGACTACTTCTTTGTTTAGGAGCCCGAGAAGGCCAAGCAAGTTAAGCCACTTTCTGGTACGAAACGGCTGCAACGCCAGCTTTCTTGCAATCTCGACGGCGCTTTGCGGAGTATCCCACAGAAGCGCGGCCAAATTCAAATCTACAAAAGATTCAAGGAGTCTTACCTTGGCTCCGCCGGCCAGCAAATGCTCATAGAGATCATCGCGCTTTCTTGTTGTCAGATGCCTTCGCCAATCGTCTGGTTTCATGATTTTTTTGCTCTAATTACACTGTAGAAACTGTCGTCGTCCGGCGGGGTATAACCTGATATCTCAAAACCCGATTCCTTAAGAAGAAACTCGTATTCCCCCCTGGTCTTATAACAGGCGACCCCAAAATCATCGGAAAAGATGTATCTGAACTCCCAGGCAAGGATCAGATCTTCGTTGTCTTTGATAAAAGGTTCACAGATTACGATTTCGCCGCCGGGTAAAAGGGCGTTATGGGTTTTTTGCAGAAGACTAAATACAATATCCGATGGCCAGTCGCAAAGCACCCGCGACCACAGAACAATATCAAATTCTCCAGGAAGTGATTCGTCGATGAGGAAGTTGCATTCCTCAACAAAAATCCTACCGGCAAAACCGCCGGCAGCGATGTTTTCCCGGGCCAGATAGGCTGAATTGGGAAGGTTGAAAACGGTAATGGAGAGGTTTGGATATTTGCCGGCAAAGTGGCAAGCCATTGTTCCCGCCCCGCCTGCCGCATCCAGCAATTTTGAATATCTTTTTAAATCGAGACTTTTTTCAATTGCGCCAATGGCGCCATCTACAGTAGCCGACATCCACCATTCGATATGATAGGCGGAATCTAATGTTTGAGGTGGCCAGCGGACGGCAAGAGGCAACGGCTTTCCCCTAAGGGCCTGAATTATATCGATATCTGCTGCTAATCGCCAGAATTTAACCTTCTCCGAACTATAGGCAAAGGGCTTTCCGTATTCATCAAGCAAACCGTAGCCAAGCGGCGAAAGATTGTAAAGCGAAGTCCTGCCGTCTTCCTCTCTTCCTTCGCTTTCTTCCAGAAGACCGATAAGGCTCAGAAGATGAAGCCACTTCCGGGCTCTTAAGGGGTGGAGATCAAGGGCCTCCGCAATTTTCAGGCTGGAAAGTTTTTCGCGGTGAAAGAGCAGTTCCGTAATGCCGATGCCGAAAAAAGACTCCAGAAGTCTAGTCTCCGCGCCACCGGCAAGTATTTCATTAAATTTGCCGTCTGCTTTCCGGATTGTCAGAAAATCTTCTTTATCCATGCAGATTGCTCCTAGTAGGAGGGGGGTCAAATCTTTAAACTTGACAATTTAGCTCACTGGTGCGGCTTGCAATTTGGATTTGTCAAGTTTAAAGATTTGACCCCAATGATAATGCTTTCAATCGTTCCGCTATCCAGAACTTGATCACCGATTGCCTGGTGACGCCGAGTTCGCGAGCTGCTTGGTCAAGCCGTTCGATCATCCAGGCGGGGAAATCGACATTAACCCGCCGTTGTTCCAAGCCGGGGCGGCGAATATTGTTCAGGTCGCAATATTCAAGGACATCTTCCCCTGCTTCAAACTTTTCGTCAAATTCCTTTGCTGTTGTGGTCTTCATAAAGCATTACCTCGTTTTTTCTCGAACGGCGCACAGAAATAATCCGGATGCGCTCTTCCCTGTTGGTCGCCACGGCGGTCCAATGTTTTCCATTGATCTGCCCGATAGCCAGATAGCGTGCTTCGTCCGTTGTGGCTGCCGGAACTTCGATCATCCCCGGATCGCGCCACAAGGCGGCGGCCTCGGTGAAATCAATCCCATGTGTATCCCTGTTAGCCAAGCTCTTGGCTGGATCATATTCAAAAGTTGTCATGGTTTAAAACATATACCTTTATTATCCGATTCTCAAGAAATTTCTCTTGACATTTCGCCGATCTTTTCCCAAGGTCAAGGTGAAATGACTCATAACCAATGGGGCTACCCCAGCCTCAAGAGCGTCCCAGACATGGCGGGAAAGGGGGTTTTGGGATGTTTGGGGTCATGTATCCAAAGATTTGACCCCAAAGTAGAATTTGACAGGGAAGGGCGGTGGAAAAGACCAAATCGGAGTTTTTTCAAAGCTCTCCGCAGTTGTTTCGTCGGTATAACATCTTTCGCCGGTCCGGGGCCTGGCTGGTTTCCCGCCGGCGGCGGGGGTGAAAAATGATAAACATCGAGGTCTTCTCCGGGCCCGAGGCGATCCACCCCTTTCGAAAGGGATGGGAAGGGTTGTTCGCCTCGGGGGATTATGAGGTTTCCACGTCGTTTGCCTGGACCGAGGCCTTGCTTGCCACTCACCTCGAGCGAAACGATTCTTTCCATTTGCTGATCGTCCGCGATGGGGAGAGCCTAACGGGAATCGTGCCCCTGATCCTCTCCCAGGAGAGAAAACACGGCCTTCTGATAAGGGAATTATTCCCCCTGTCCGAATATTACCACACCCACAGCGATCTTCTCCTCCCCAGGGAAGCACCGGACCTGATAGAGCCGCTTCTGGATTCTCTGAGACAAATCACCCCGTCCTGGGATCTTTTTCGGGTGGCCCACCGTCTCCTCCCCCACCCTTTTTTTGATGGAATCCTCCCCCATCTTAAGGGCCGCTCCCTTAAATATCGGGCAAATAATGAAGCCCCTTCTTTTTACATTCCCCTCAGGCAGGATTTTCCCTCTTATCTCAGGGAAAGGCCCAGTAAACTGCAAAACACCTTAAGAAAAAACGAGAAAAAAATGCAGCGCCTGGGGCGGGTTTCCCTGGCTCAGGCACGGCAATTTGAGAGTCCCGCCAAGGCTTACGAGGCCTTGCTTGCGGTAGAAGAGCGCAGCTGGAAACACGATCAGGGAAGCTCGATCAGCGCGATCAGGCGGCAGGAGGATTTCTACGGAATGCTCTGCGAGTCTACGGCTGGAGATGACAGCCTCCATCTCCTTTTTCTTATGCTAAACGATCAGCCGATCGCCTACAATTTAGGCATTGTCAAGAATAAAACCTATTTTTACCTAAAGACCAGTTACGCCGATGAATTCAAAAACTGCGGCCCCTCCACCATCCTTAGGGCCAGGCTGATCGAACGGTTGATCGGAGCTGGGATCGACCGTATCGACTTCGCCTCCGAACCGTATGAATGGCAGAGGGAATGGACGGATGCCTTTCAGAGGCGGGGTTCATTGACGATCTACAACGCAACCTCGAAAGGAAGGGCGCTGTTTTTCTATCACTCTCTCAGACAGCGGTTGAAGAAGGCGCCGGAGCGCCTCCTGACCCGAGCCTGACCAGGGGGCAAACCCGGTCCGTCCCGGTCGGACCGGTGAAAAATTAATCCCTTGACAAAAGGCCTAATAGCTGTTTTATAACTACTGGGCGGTGTCCGATCGGGAGCATGGCCTAAAACCCGGTGGCTGTCGGGCCCTTGTCTTTCATCTCTTCCCGTTGCCGCCGCCGTTGGTTCCGTTATAAACATTAAGCATCCGCAAATTTTTCAGTCAAACAATTAAATACCACCGTCAGGAGGGAATCTATGGCAGATCTAAGTTGGCTACCGAGGGAATCGAAGCCGAAAAACCACGATCTCTGGGGGGACGAGCTGTTTTCCCGGGAGGCGCCGGGGGTAATCTACGAAAAGAAGCCCATCGTAACCCCGGACGGAAAAACGGTAGAGGGGCTGTACTCGGGCTGGATTACCCTGAACAACCCTGGCCAGTACAACTCCTACAATACCGGGATGGTCAAGGGGGTGATCGCCGGCTTCCACCGGGCCTCGATGGACAGCTCGGTCGTGGCCGCCGTATTCACCGCCGTGGGAGATAAGGCCTTCTGCACCGGCGGCAACACGAAAGAATATGCCGAATATTACGGAGGCCGACCCAACGAGTACGGACTTTACATGGACCTTTTCAACGCCATGGTGGACGGCATTCTGGGGTGTAAGAAACCCACCATCTGCCGGGTAAACGGGATGCGGGTGGCCGGAGGCCAGGAGATCGGCATGGCCTGCGATATCACCATCACGAGCGATCTTGCCGTTTTCGGTCAGGCCGGTCCCCGGCACGGCTCCGCCCCGGACGGGGGGAGCTCGGACTTTCTGCCCTGGATGCTGCCGATGGAACTGGCCATCTGGAGCTGCATCTCCTGCGAACTCTGGAGCGCCTACAAGATGAAGCGGCTCGGCCTCCTTTCGAAATGCCTGCCGGTGATCCGGGAAGGGGACAAGTGGATCAGAAACCCCGCCGTCATCACCGACTGTTATGTAGAGGACGGCGAAATCGTCTACGGCGAGTTCAAGACCGGCGAAGAGGCGAAAAAGGCGAAAGAATTCATCTCCTCAGCCAAAACCGACTTCACCCTGGTCGATGGGGAGATAAACAAGATCATCTGGACCTTCACCAACCTCTTCCCCGGCTGTCTCATCAAGAGCACCGAAGGGGTGAGGCTCAAGAAGAAGTTCTTCTGGGATCAGGCCAAGGTGATCAACCGGCATTGGCTCGCGGCGAACATGGCCACCGAGGCCTATCTGGGGTTCAATGCCTTCAATACAAAAAAGATCACCGGATACGATCTCATCGATTTCGTCAGGTATCGCCAGCTCCTGGCCGAAGGGGCGGTGTTCGATGAGGATTTTATGGAGGCGGTCCTGCCCAAACCTAAATAAGGAGGAAAAATGCTTTTGCAAGGAAAAAACGCCCTGGTAACCGGGGGTTCCCAGGGGATTGGCGAGGCCATCTGTATGGAATTGGCCGCGGAAGGGGCCAATGTCTGCCTGACCTACCGCAAGCACGAAGAAGAGGCGAAAAGAATTGAGGAAAACATCCGGAGGCTTGACCGCAGGGCCCTGGCTGCAAGGTGCGACAGTTCCTCCTTCGCCGATGCCAAACGGGTGGTCGAAGAGGCGGCCTCAGCCCTGGGAAGCGTGCAGATCCTCATCAACAATGCCGGCATGAACTGGGACGGCGTCTCCTGGAAGATGACGGAAGAGCAGTGGGACCGGGTAATCGAGGTGAATCTCAAGGGCTATTTCAATTTTGTCCGCCACGTCGCCCCGCTCCTGCGGGAACAGAAGTACGGCAAGATCATCAACATCACCTCGATCAACGGTCTTAGGGGAAAGTTCGGCCAGACGAATTACTCCGCCTCGAAGGCCGGTATCATCGGCTATACGAAGGCCCTGGCCAAAGAGCTCGGCCCCTTCGGGATCAACGTGGTTGCCGTGGCCCCGGGGCTCATAGAAACCGCCATGCTCCGGGAGTCCGAGGCCCGGGACAAGGTGGTCGATCTGGCGTTAAACGAGATTGTCTTAAACCGGGTCGGCCAGCCGGAAGACGTGGCCACGGTGGTCGCCTTCCTGGCTTCCGATAAGGCCAGACACATAACCGGCGAAATCATCAAGGTAGATGGAGGTCAGTACATATAGAGAGGAGGTATCCTGAAAGCCATGACCATACCACTTTCCGACATCGTTGTAATAGGCGCCGCCCGGACCCCGATGGGCCGCTTCGGCGGGTCTCTCAAAGACATGCCGGTTCACGACCTGGGGGCGGCGGCGATGCGAGAGGCCTTGAGGCGGGCGGGGATAACCGGGGAAGAGGTCTCCGAGGTGATTTACGGCAACTGCCGCCAGGCGGGCAACGGCCCCAATCCCTCCCGCACCGCCTCCGTTAGGGCCGGGATTCCCAAGCACATCTCCACCAACACCATCAACATGGCCTGCCCTTCCGGGATGAAGGCAGTCCATCTGGCCACCGCCGCTATCCGCCTCGCGGAGAGCGAGATCGTCGTGGCGGGCGGGATGGATTCGATGAGCACCATCCCCTATCTCCTCAAGGGGGTGCGCTGGGAAGGGTTCCGGATGGGGCCGAAAACCATCGAAGACGGCTGGAGCGACTCGATCGATCCCTTGATCGGCCAGGGGATGGGAGAAACCGCGGAGAATCTGGTGGATAAATACGGTTTGAAAAGGGAGGACCTTGATCAGTTCGCCGTCGAGAGCCATCAGAAGGCCGCCTCCGCTCAGGAAAAGGGCCTGTTCGATCAGGAAATCGTCCCCCTTGAGGTCCCCGGGGGGGCCAGGAAAGACAAGATTACGATCTTTGCCAGGGATGAGACCATCCGGGCGGAGGCCAATCTGGAGGCCATGGCCCGGATCCCCCCGGCCTTCCGCAAGACCGGCTGCGTCACCGCGGGCAATTCCTGCGGTTTGAGCGACGGGGCCTGCGCCGTGGTCGTCACCTCCCGGGAAAAGGCCAAAGCCCTCGGGGCTTCGCCCCTCTTTTCCTTCGTGAGCTTCGCCCAGGGGGCGGTCGAACCGGCCACCATGGGCGAGGGGCCGGGGATCGTCATCCCTCTTGCCCTCAAGAGGGCGGGGATGAGCCTCGCCGACATGGACCTGATCGAGGTGAACGAGGCCTTCGCCGCCCAGGTCTTGACCAACGAACTTGCCCTTAAATGGGATCGGGCCAAACTGAACGTCCACGGCGGCGCCATTGCCCTGGGACATCCGACGGGGATCAGCGGCTGCCGGATCCTGATCACCGGCTACTTTGCCTTAAAGGCAAAAGACAAGGAGTTCCTCTGCGCCGGGATCTGCGGGGGCGGCGGGGTAACGACGGCCATGGTAATCAAGAGGGAGAGCTGAAATCTTTTCCAAATCAAGGAGCATTACCATGTATAAACACATCAGACTGGAAAAATCCCCCGAGGTGGCCCGGCTGATCCTGGCCCGGCCCAAGCATAACGTGCTCAATATCGAGATGATGGGAGAGATCACGGCAGTTCTCTCCTCCTGGGCTACCGACGCGGAACTCAAAGGCGTGGTCATCGCGGGGGAGGGGGCGAGCTTCTGCGCCGGGGTGGATGTAGGGGAGCACAGCCCCGAGCTGGTGGATCAGATGATCGCCGCCTTCAACGGGATCTTTGCGGTCATGGAGAAGATAGAGGTGCCCCTCATCGCCGAGGTCCAGGGGGCCTGTCTGGGCGGAGGTCTGGAACTGGCCATCGCCTGCGACATCATCGTCGCCGCCCGGGAGGCCGCCTTCGGCCAGCCGGAAATCAGGCTGGGCTTCTTTCCCCCGTATGCCGCGGTCCGCCTCCCTAAACTTATCGGTCCGGCTAAGGCCATAGAAATCTGCACCACCGGCAGGACCTATTCGGCGGCGGAGGCGATGAGTCTCGGCCTTTTGAGCCGGGTGACGGCGAAAGAAAACCTGGCCCAGGAGGTCGAGGAAATTGTAGCCAACCTCAAGGCGATGAGCCCCCTCATCGTCAGGCTCAATAAAAGGGCGGTGACGAGCAATCTGGATAAGGCCTCGCCTAAGGCCCTGGCCGCCGCCACCGATCTCTTCCTCAAGGTGCTCATGAAGACGGAAGACACAAGGGAAGGGATCAAGAGCTTTTACGAAAGGCGCAAGCCCATCTGGAAGAACAGATAGAGGGCTTTGTAAAACCCCTCTGGAAAAACGGTTAATCTTAACCGACGAAATTTCCCCGAAGGAGGTTCCATGTCCCAAATCGGCAAGATCGGCATCGTGGGCGCCGGCAATATGGGCAGCGGCATCGCCCAGAAGTTCGCCCAGGAGGGCATTTACGTGGTCCTGGTCGATGTGGAGGAAGACTTCGTCAAACGGGGGCTGGCAAACATCCGCCGGCTCTTGGACGAAGGGGTAGAAAGGCGGCTCTTCCAGCCGGAAGACGTCGAGCTGATCCTGGCCCGTATTTGCGGCACGACGGATCTTGCCGCCCTGGCCGATGCCGATCTGGTCATCGAGGCGGTCTATGAAGACCGGGACGTAAAGCGGCGGCTTTTCCGGGAGCTCGACGGGATCTGCGGGGAGAAAACTATTCTCGCCACGAATACCTCGAGTTTCTATGTCCGGGAATTTGCCGAAGCCACCTCAAGACCTGAGAAGGTGATCGGCCTCCATTACTTCTATCACCCCGCCAAGAACCGTCTCCTCGAGGTGGTTCCCCACGAGAAAACGGGCGCATCCACGGTGGGGCTATCCCTGCTGGCCGCCAAACTCCACGGCAAGACGGCAATCGTGGTAAAAGACGCCCCGGGGTTTGCGGTAAATCGCTTCTTCGTTCCATTTCTAAACGAGGCGGTCCGCATGCTTGAGGAGGGATTGGCCAATATCCCTACCATTGAGGAGGGGGCCAAAAGGGCCTTCGGCATCGGGATGGGGCCCTTTGAGCTGATGAACGTTACGGGGATTCCCATCGCCGTCCATGCCTCGGCCACCCTGGGCAGGGAGCTTGGGCCTTTTTACGACACCGCCCCGCTGATGAAGGCAACCCTTGAGTCGGGGCAGAACTGGGACCTTTCGGGAAACATCGAGGAAAATAAGATCCCGGCGGTGACGGATCGTTTTTACGGGGTTACCCTCGGGGTTGCCGCTGCCCTGGTGGATGAAGGTGTGGCAAGCATCGAAGACACCGACCGGGGGGCCAAGATCGGTCTCCGGTGGGGGCAGGGCCCCTTCGAGATCATCAACGCCCTCGGAATCGAAAGGACCTGCCGCCTGGTTCAGTTGGTCTGCGACAGGTATCCCGATTTCAGGATGCCCGGCCTTCTTGACCGGCAGTTTACGGCCAAGACACCTTTTGTCTTCAGTTTTGTCGATCTTGATATCCAGGGGGACATCGCCTATATTACCATCAACCGGCCGGAGGCCATGAACGCCCTGAACGAGACTGTGATAGGCCAACTGGCCTGGCAATTCGACCGGGCCCTGGCCTGCGCCGGGGTGCGGGCCGTCGTTTTCCGCGGGGCCGGCAAGGCCTTTGTGGCCGGGGCGGACATCCGTTATTTCGTAGACAAGATCAAGGCCGGCCGGATTGCCGACATCGTTGCCTTTACCAGAAAGGGCCAGGAGCTCTTCCACCGCATCGAGGAGGCGGACATTTTGACCATAGCCCTCCTGGACGGCCTGTCTCTCGGGGGCGGCAGCGAACTGGCCCTGGCCTGTCAGGCCGTCGTGGCCACCGAGGCGGGTTCGT
Source organism: Syntrophobacterales bacterium (assembly GCA_037445955.1). Classification (GTDB taxonomy): domain Bacteria; phylum Desulfobacterota; class Syntrophia; order Syntrophales; family CAMTWB01; genus JBBIJM01. The sequence continues at coordinate 16,042 of JBBIJM010000014.1, read as the reverse complement.
TCGGCTTCCCGGAAACGGGCATCGGCATCTATCCCGGCCTGGGAGGGATGTTCCGCCTGGCCCGCCGGATCGGGCCGGAACTCGCCCGGTATTATGTCTTGACCGGTGCCGGCCTCAAGGCCAGAGACGCCCGGGATCTGGGCATCGTAACGAAACTGGTCGGGCCGGCAGAGACGGCCGGGGCCATAGCGGAGCTGATCCGGGAAGGGAAGGGGGATGGGAAACTCCCCCGGCCGATCCCGGAGCGTTTCACCCCCTGGCAAATACTCTTCAGCGAAGAAAACTTAGCCCTTCTCCTGCGGGGCGAGATCCCCGCCAGGGCCGACGAGGCCCTCGCAGGCCGGGCGCTGAAGGCCTTGAGCGGCAAGGCGCCTCTTGCCTTAAAGCTGGCAAGCGAGATAATCGGCAAAGAGGTGGGGCTTTCTGTTTCCGAGGCGATCGAACTTGAACTGAGCAGGCTGCCTTTGATCTTCGGGACCGAAGACGCCCTGGAGGGCCTCTCCTCTCTGGGAGGCAAGAGGCCGGCCTACCGGGGCCGATAGATAAAGCTTCCACTTTACAATCCAGTCAAGCAACGATATAAATCTCTAGGCGCTAGGCGAGCGAGAAAAGGAGACGAACATGGAGATGATTTCCTGGAGAATGACCGCCCCGGGGAAGGCCTTGGAGAAGACCGTCTCTCCACTCCCCATCCCCGGTGAGGGGGAGGTCCTGGTGCGGGTGGCCGGTTGCGGCGTCTGCCATACGGACCTGGGTTTTTTCTACGACGGCGTTCGGACCAAGTCTCCACCGCCGCTTACCCTGGGCCATGAAATAAGCGGCACTATCGAGGCCTGCGGACCCGGGGCCGAGTCCTGGGCGGGCAAGGCGGTGATAATCCCCGCGGTATTACCCTGCGGCAAGTGCGACCTGTGCACGAGGGGCAAGGGCAACATCTGTACCCGGCAGAAGATGCCGGGAAACGACATCCAGGGCGGTTTCGCCACCCACCTGGCGGTCCCCGCGGGGGACCTGTGCGAGGTTCCCGTAGAGGAGGACTTCAAGCCGAAAGGCTCATCCGGGGTGACCCTCGCCGAGCTCTCGGTGCTCGCCGACGCCATCACCACCCCGTATCAGGCCATTGTCGAATCGGGGCTAACCGATGCGGATACGGCTATCTTCATCGGCGTGGGCGGCGTGGGCGGCTTTGGGGCTCAGATCGCCCGCGCCCTGGGAGCCGCGGTCGCAGCAATCGACGTGGATCCGAAAAAGCTTGCCGCCATCGCCCCTTACGTGGATGCCACGATGAATGCGGGGGAAATCCCCGCCAAGGAACTGCGCCAGGCGATAGCCGGCTTCGTCAAGGAACGGCAGAGACGTCCTACCGAATGGAAGATCTTCGAAACCTCCGGCACCTCAGCCGGCCAGAAGACCGCCTTTTCCCTCCTCACCTACGGTGCCTCGCTCCAGGTGGTGGGATTCACCATGGACACGGTGGACATCAGACTGTCGAATCTCATGGCCTTTCACGCCACCGCCCGGGGCAACTGGGGCTGTCTGCCGAAATATTATCCCGAAGTTCTCGGTCTTGTTCTCTCAGGCCGGGTCAAGGTGACCCCTTTTGTCAGAACATACCCCCTTGACGAGATCAACGAGGTCTTCGAGCGGGTTCATCATCGCCGGGCGGACGAACGGCCGATCCTGGTGCCTTGAGCCGGTCAGGTCAGCCGCTAACAACATGTGGCGAAAGGAAGAGGAAATTTGAAACGATTGATGACGGGGAATGAGGCTATCGCCCTGGGCGCCTATTTAAGCGGCATCCGGGTGGGGGCCGCCTATCCGGGCACGCCCAGCACCCAGATCATGGAGAATTACGCAACCTATCCCGGGGTATTTGCCGAATGGGCCCCCAACGAAAAGGTGTTTCTACCCCGGTGATCGTACGTTTCGTGACCCGGGCCTCCCATTCCTCCTCGGTGGTGGACTACGATCCCGCCGCCCTCGGTAAACAGAGAGGGGAGCGGTCAGACACAATAATTCCGGAATAAGAGGGAGCGGCCTATGTACTGGGATCAAGAATTCGAATGTATGCCCCTTGAGGAACTGCGGAGGTTTCAACTGGAGAAACTCAAGGAAACGGTGAGGTGGGTTTACGAAAGGGTGCCTTTTTACCGGCGCAGGTTCGATGAGCTTAAGGTAGCGCCCGGGGATATCAAAACCCTGGAAGATGTGGCTTGTCTTCCTTTTACCGTTAAAACCGATTTGCGGGATAATTATCCCTTCGGCCTCTGCGCCGTTCCCCTGGCCGAGGTGGCCCGGGTTCACGCCTCCTCGGGAACCACCGGCAAACCGATCACCGGTCCCTATACCGCGGGCGATCTTGCCCAGTGGGGCGAATGCATGGCGAGAAACCTCTCTGCCGCGGGGGTGAGCCAGGACGACATCCTTCAGAACGCCTACGGCTACGGTCTGTTTACCGGCGGCCTCGGATTCCATCAGGGGGCAACCCGGCTCGGCTGCGCCGTCGTCCCCACGAGCTCCGGCATGACGGAACGGCAGATTATGATCATGGCGGATTTCGGAACGACGGTTTTGTGCAGCACCCCCTCCTATGCCCTGACCATTGCCGAACGGGCCCATGAACTGAAGGTCGATTTGCACAAACTGCCCCTGCGGGTGGGGATCTTCGGCGCTGAGCCCTGGACCGTTTCGATGCGGAACGAAATAGAGGAAAGGATGGGGATCAAGGCCATGGAGGCCTACGGTCTCACCGAACTGGGCGGGCCGGGCACCTCCTATGACTGCGTGCATCAGAGAGGCCTCCACATCAACGAGGATCACTTCCTCGTCGAAATCGTAGATCGCGATACCTTGGCTCCCCTCCCCCTGGGGGCGGAGGGGGAACTCATCTTCACCTCCCTCCAGCGGCGGGCCATGCCCATGATCCGCTACCGGACCAAGGACATCACGAGACTCACCCGGGAGGCCTGCCCCTGCGGGCGGACCTTCGTGCGGATGGAAAAGGTTTACGGCCGGAGCGACGACATGCTCATCATCAGCGGGGTGAACGTTTTCCCCTCCCAGATCGAAAGCATCTTGCTCCAAATCGAAGAGGTCGAGCCTCAGTACCTGATCGTGGTTAAGAAGAAAGGCTACCTCGATCATCTCCTGGTAAAGGTCGAGGCCAAACGGGAGATTTACGAGCTCGGGGCCGGGAAATGCCGGGAGGTGGAAAAAAAGGTCGGCCATCATATCCGTTCCCTGCTTGGCATCGGGGTCGAGGTCAACATTGTCGAGACGAAATCTTTAGCCAGATCCGAAGGAAAGGCAAAAAGGGTAAGCGACGAAAGATAACTTTTCTCCTAACTCAAGACAGGAGGGGAAAATGAAAGAGGACCCTGTATTTAGTCCCCAAAAGTTTGCCGTTATCGGGGCCGGGCCCGTCGGCTGCATTGTCGCCGCCTTCCTTGCCCGGGGAGGGAAGGAGGTCACCCTCTGCGACATAATCCCCGAATTGGTCGCCCCGGCTGTAACCGAGGGAATCACCATTGAAGGCGCGGAAAACATTGTTTCCCAGAAGGTCTTTCGGACCTGCACCAGCATCGATGGGCTTGCCGACGATCACCCCGAGGTAATCATTATCACCGTCAAGGCCAATGCCCTGCCCCTCATCGCCTCGGCCATCGAGGGTTTTCTCAGGGAAGGGATGTACGTGATAAGCTGGCAAAACGGCATCGATACAGAACTCGTCCTGGCCCAGACCCTGGGGAAGGCGCCGGTCCTGCGGGCCGTGGTCAATTACGGCTGCGGACTTATCAAGCCCGGCCACGTGCGGATGCCTTTCCACCATCCCCCCCATTACCTCCAGGAGCTCGATCCCAAATCGAAAGGGGCCACCCTGGCGATCGCCGAGGCCTTCTGCCGGACCGGCCTCACCACCGAACGCACCGACCAGATCGTTTCGATGGTCTGGCGGAAATCGATCATGAATGCCTGCATGAACCCGGTCTGTGCGGTCACCGGGATGACCATGGCCCAGGCGATGAACGATCCCATCGTCTTTCAGATTATCGACGCCCTGGTTAAGGAATGCGTCGAGGTGGCCCGGGCCAACGAGGTCTCCGTGGGGTGGGACTTTTATCCCTACTGTATGGAATACATGAAGAAGGCGGGGAACCATAAACCCTCGATGCTCATGGATATCGAGATGAAGCGGCTTACCGAAATCGACTATATGAACGGCAAGTTCGTCCGCTACGGGGAACAGGCCGGGGTGGCGACGCCTTATAATCGGACGATGCGGGCCTTGGTCAAGGCCCTCGAATCCAAGTAGAGGGAAAGGAATGCAGCCTCCGGAGAAAAGGCCGGAGGGTCTCGCCGCCACCTCCCGGCTTAAGGCCCTCATGGCGAACCACTTTCTTGCCCTCGATCAGGCCGCCCGGGACCACTCGAGGAAAATCGCCTGGTCGAGCAGTGTAGGGCCGGCGGAGCTGCTCCGCGGGATGGGGTTCCTCGTTTACTTTCCCGAAAACCACGGCGCCCTCCTCGGGGCTACCCGGGCGGCAACGGGTTTCATCCCTTACGCCAACGCCCGGGGGTTCTCGCCGGAGATCTGTTCCTACCTGACCGCGGACATCGGCGCCTATCTGCAGAAAAAGACCCCCTTGACCCAGACCTTCGGGATTCCTGCCGTCCCGAAACCGGACGTCCTTGTCTTCAATACGAACCAATGCCGCGACGTCAAGGACTGGTTCTCGTTTTACGCAAGAGAATTCGGAGTTCCCCTCCTGGGGATTCACACCCACCGGGAACTGGGGGAGATCCGGGACTACCAGATCAGGGATATCGCCAGACAGATCGAAGAGCTCGTCCTACCCCTGGAGAAGATCAGCGGCCGGAAGATGCAAAAGGACCGCCTCGAGGAGGCGGTCGCCTTATCGAGGGACACCTCGGTTCTCTGGCGGAAGTGCCTCGAGGCCAACACCTCGGTGCCGGCGGTCTGGACCTTCTTCGATGAAACCATTCACATGGGGCCGGCGGTGGTCGCCCGGGGGACGAAAGAGGCGGCGGATTATTATCGGCTCCTCTACGACGAACTGCGCGGGAGGATCAAGGGCTCCCAGGGTGCGCTGGCGGAGGAGCGCTACCGGCTCTACTGGGAGGGGATGCCTATCTGGGGGAAACTGCGTTCCCTGGCCGATCAGTTCGCCTCGCTCAAGGCGGCGGTGGTGGCCTCGACCTATTGCAGCAGCTGGATCTTCGAACAGCTCGATCCGGATGATCCCTTCGAGAGCATGGCCCGGGCCTATACGGAACTCTTCATCGTCCGGGACGAAGAATATAAAAAAGGCTACCTGAAAGGATTGGCCGATAAATTTCACATCGACGGATTTGTCTTTCACGACGCCCGAACCTGTCCCAACAATTCCAACAACCGTTACGGCCTGCCGGAGCGGCTGCAGGAAGAGCTGGACATCCCCGCCCTGACGATAAACGGGGATTTGAACGATCTGCGCTGCTTTTCGGAAGAACAGACGAAGACCAATATCGAGGCCTTCCTCGAGCAGCTTGCGGAAAGGCGCTGAAATGATCGAAGGGGGTTTCCTTTGAAAACTTCGATCTTCGCCGGCATAGACGTAGGGGCATCCCGGACCAAGGTGATCCTTCTGGACGAAAAGAGGAATATTCTCGCCCGGGCGGTGCGCAGATCGGGCACCGATTTTTCCGCCGCCGCCGCCGCCGTTCTTAAAGAGGCCCTGGATACCCTGAATCCGGGGAACGTAGAGCTTACAAAAACAGTGGCCACCGGGTACGGAAGGCAAAACATCCCCTTCGTTTCCGAAACCAAAACCGAGATAAGCTGTCACGCCCGGGGCTGCTACCATTTCTTTCCCCGGGCCATGACGGTGGTGGATATCGGCGGCCAGGACAACAAGATCATCACCGTGGCGGACGACGGCCGGAGGACAAGTTTCCGGATGAACCGCAAATGCGCCGCCGGCACCGGGGCCTTCCTCGAAGAGATGGCCCTGCGCCTCGATCTCCCCCTTGCAGAACTTGAGCCTCTCGCCTGCCGGGCGACAGGGGTGGTGGAGCTGGGCAGTTACTGCACCGTTTTTTCCGCAACGGAGGTTTTAGAGAAGATAAGGCAGGGTTATGAGGTCCCGGCGATTGTAAAGGGCCTGTTTCTTTCGGTGCTTAAGCGGATCCAGGAGATGAGCCCGCTTAACGAACCCCTGGTCATGACCGGAGGCGTTGTGGCCCACAATCCCTATCTTGTCGTTATGATGTCTGGGCTTCTGGGATTCGAGGCCATCTCCCCGCCGCTGCCCCAGTTTGCCGGAGCCCTGGGCGCCGCCCTCTATGCCCAGGATAAGAGTTGACCGTTCCCGGCCGGGATCGCCTCGCCGCTTTCCCAAATGATCCCGGCAGGCCGTAACCCCCAGGATCGAAACAGGTGATGACCATGACCAATTGGCAAAACGCAGGCGTCATGCTGAAGATGAACGCCCTGCACTGTCCGGAAAAGTTGGGATGGCAGGACAAAAACAAGGAATGCTCCTTTCGCCTATGGAACGAAAGGGCCTGTAGATTGGCCCGGGGGCTGGCGGGGCTGGGTGTAAATCGCCAAGCGCCGTTTGCCGTCATCGCCTACAACCGGGGGGAGTGGATGGACATCTACGCCGGCGCCGCCAAGGGAGGCCAGATCGTGGTGCCCATCATGTTTCGTCTGGCCGCCCCGGAGATCGAGTATATCGTCAACCACTCGGAATGCCGGGCTTTTATCGTTGAGGAGCCATTCGTGGATTTGATCAACTCTCTCCGGGACAGGCTGTCTGTTCCCCGGGGAAACTATATCTACCTGGGAGAGGGAGGGGCGCCGCAGGGATACCGCCAATACGAATCCTGGCTTGCCGCCTCGTCCCCCGGGGAGCCGGAAGCCTCGGTAAGCGGCGACGAAACCTGGACGATCATGTACACCTCGGGAACCACCGGCCGCCCCAAGGGGGTGGTCAGGACCCACGAAAGCTACCTCGCCCAGTATGTCCTTAGCAACGTGAACATGGGGGTGCGTCCGACGGACAAGGTCATGCTGGTCATGCCCATGTGCCACGTCAATTCCATCTTCTATTCGTTTCCCTACACCCTGGTTTCCGCCCCGGTTTTTGTCTACAACATGACAAGCTTCGACCCGGCGGACCTGCTTTGCACGATCGAAAAATACCACATCACCTTCACCTCCCTCGTTCCGACCCATTACGTGATGGTGCTTGCCCTGCCGGAGGCGGTGAAGAAAGACTACGACGTCTCTTCGATCCGCCAGCTCCTCATCTCGTCGGCCCCGGCCAGAAAGGAGCTCAAGCTTGCCATCATGGACTATTTCAAAAATGCCGAGCTCTGGGAGGCTTACGGCAGCACAGAGGGCGGGCTCGTTACCCTCCTTAGGCCCGAGGAGCAGTTTGAAAAGCTGGGCTCTATCGGCCGGGAGATCTTCGGCACCGACCGGATTCTCCTTCTGGACGAAAACAAAAACGAGGTGCCCCCGGGGGAGGTGGGGGAACTTTATTACCGCACCCCGATGCTTTTCAAGGAGTATCTGAAGGATCCGGAAAAAACTCAAGAGGCCTTTTTCCATGGCTGGTCTTCCGCGGGGGACATGGGCCGCCGGGACGAAGACGGATACTATGTCCTCGTCGACAGGAAGGCAAACATGATCATCACCGGCGGCGAAAACGTTTATCCGTCGGAGGTGGAAAACGTCGTCGCCGCCCATGAGGCGGTTTTGGATGTGGCGGTCATCGGCCGTCCCGATCCGAAATGGGGGGAGACGGTGCAGGCGGTCGTCGTCCTGAAGGAGGGCATCTCCCCCAGCCTCGAGTTGAAAACCGAAATCATCGAATTCACCAAAGGCCGGCTCGCCGGTTATAAACGTCCCAAGTCCGTTGACTTCATCGAAAACGACGATATGCCCCGAACCCCGACGGGCAAGATCCTGCACCGGATCCTGCGGGAGAGGTACGGCAAGTGGAGCGACGGAAAGACCATTACTTGAAATCAGGAGGAATATCTATGTTGACCAAGGCCTTCATCCCGTACCGCGGCTATTTCACGAGCCCCTTCTGTCGCTGGCAGGGGTCACTAGCCAACGAACACGCCCTGCGTCTCGCCGGGGAAACCGCCGGGCGGTTCCTGCAGAAGAAGGGATGGGATCCGGGGATCTTCGACTACCTCATCCTGGGCATGACCATCGGCCAACCCCAGTGGTTTTACGGCGGACCCTGGGCGGCGGCTCTCATGGGGGCCACGACCATCCCGGGGGTGCTCGTCTCTCAGGCCTGCACCACCGCAACCACCTGTATCTATCAGGCCGGGATGGGAATAGAGACGGGGCTTTTCGAGAGGGCCTTCACCCTGATGGCCGATCGCTGCTCCAACGGTCCCCATACGGTCTGGCCTAATCCTTCAGGACCGGGGGGGGAGGTGATCTCGGAAAACTGGATGATGGACAACTTCTCCCGGGATCCCTGGGCGAAAGGGGCCATGATCCAGACGGCGGAAAACGTGGCCAAAGAGGCGGGGATAACGAGAGAGGAGTGCGATCAGGTAGCCTTGAGACGCTATGAACAGTACCTGGACGCCCTCGCCTGCGACCGGGCCTTTCAGCAGGGGTACCTGTTTTCGGCGGAGGTCAAGGCGGGCAAGAACCGGACGACCCTTGTCGAGAAGGACGAGGGGATCGTCGAGACCACCGCCCAAGGCCTGGCCGGCCTTAAGCCCGTTCTCCCCGAGGGGGTTCATACCTTCGGCTCCCAGACCCATCCCGCCGACGGCAACTGCGCCCTGGTGGTCACGACCCGGGACAAGGCAAGAGAACTTTCCGCCGATGGGGCAATCGAGATCCGGCTTATCTCCTACGGCTACGCCCGGGCGAAAAAGGGCTTCATGGCCATGGCGGTGGCCCCGGCGGCGAAAATGGCCCTCGGGCGGGCCGGCGTAACCGCCGCCCAGATAAAGGCGGTTAAAACCCACAACCCCTTCGCCGCAAACGATATCCATCTCGCCCGGGAGCTCGGCCTGGACGTTTACAAGATGAACAACTACGGCAGCACCATCGTTTACGGGCATCCCCAGGCCCCGACCGCGGGGAGGAACATCATCGAAGGCATCGAAGAGGTGGTGAAGCTGGGAGGGGGCTATCTTCTCTGGGCGGGCTGCGCCGCCGGGGATACCGGGGCGGCCCTGGTGATCAGGGTAAGCGAATCCTCAGGATAAAAGCGGCCGATGAAGATAAAGAAGGCCCGTTTCGAGGCCGCCGTCCGGGAGGCGCTCAAGTTTTTACCTGCACCTCTTGAGGAAAAGATAGAAAACCTGGAGATCATTGTCGAGGACTGGCCCGACGAAGAGGTCCTGGAAGAGATGGGGCTGGAATCGCCGTACGATCTTCTCGGCCTCTACCAGGGCGTGCCGCGACCGGCCCGGGGATTCCACTACAGCCTCGCCCTGCCGGACATCATCTTCCTCTATCAGAAACCCATCGAAGACCTCTGTCGAAACGAGAAGGATCTGAAATATCTGATCCGGGATGTTCTCTACCACGAGATCGGCCATTACTACGGTTTCTCCGACGAGGAGCTGGATCATTTTTAGGTGGCGGAAACCCCTGCCGATCGCTATAATACGAGAGACCTTTGCCCAACCCCCCTTTGGTCATGCCGGAGACGATCCGGCATCCAGAAACTGACGGAGACGGTCAATTTACCTGGTTGTGCAAAGCTCTTCTAACCTTAAAACCCCTTACTGGCTGTGAAGTTTCTTGGGAGGAGCGGATGCGACGGGAAATCTAAAGGCTTTCGACTTGTTTAAGATTTCTCCCGGCGGTCGGAATGACAAAACCGTCGGAATGACAAAATAACCGGTTTTTCAAAGCTCAAAATAGGCGCGGCTTTTCGTCGTACCTGTATGTTGAGGACGTTTAATGGACCATCAGATCCTGCTTATGACCGACATCATCGTAATCTTCGGCCTGGCCATCCTTGTGGTCACCCTCATCCACCGGTTGAGGCTGCCGGCCCTGGTGGGATTCATCGCCACCGGCATAGTCGCCGGTCCTCACGGGTTCGGTCTCATCCGGGAGCCGCAAAACGTGGAAATCTACGCGGAGATGGGGATTGTGGCCCTGCTTTTCACCATCGGCCTGGAATTTTCCTTCCGTCACCTCCTTAAGATCAGAAAGACCGTGCTCATAGGCGGCTCGCTCCAGGTCGCGCTCACGACGCTGGCAGGCTACCTGATCATGCAGGCCCTGGGCTATCCCCCGGCCCAGGCGCTCTTTGCCGGCTTCCTCCTTTCCTTAAGCTCGACTGCCATCGTGCTCAAGGTGCTCCAGGAGCGGGCGGAGATGGAATCCTACCACGGAACGGCCGCCTTAGGTGTCCTGATCTTTCAGGACCTGGTGGTGGTTCCCATGCTCCTCATAACCCCTCTGCTCGCGGGGGTCGCCGCCGAACCAGGGGTTTCCGCAGGCAATCTCCTGCTTAAGGGCGCCCTCACCGTAGGCGCCGTTTTCCTGGGGGCAAGGTACCTGGTCCCCTGGGTTCTCTTCCGGGTCGTCGGCACGAAGAACCGGGAACTGTTTCTCCTGGTCATCATCCTCATCTGCCTCTCGGTGGGCTGGCTCACCCACCAGGCCGGGCTGTCCCTGGCCCTGGGGGCCTTTCTGGCCGGCCTTATCATCTCCGAATCGGAGTACAGCCACGACGCCATCGACCACATCCTGCCCTTTCGCCATATCTTCACCAGCTTCTTCTTCGTTTCCATCGGGATGATGCTCGACCTAAGATTTTTTCTCGCCCACCCCTTTTCCGTCCTTGCCCTGACCGTAGCCGCCCTGCTCATAAAAACCGTTTTGATCGGTTTGAGCCTGGCCGCCCTGAATTATCCGCTTAGGATCTTGATCATCGTCGGCCTCGCTCTGAGCCAGATCGGGGAATTTTCCTTCATTCTGGCGAGGGAGGGCATGAAATACGGTATTCTTTCCGACGATATCTATCAGTATTTCCTGGCCTCCACCGTCTTTACCATGGCCTTGTCCCCCTTTCTCATCGCCTGGGCCCCGCGCCTGGCCGAGTTCCTGGCAAAGGTTCCCTTCCCGCAAAAATTAAAAAACGGATCGGCTGCCTTTGTCGAACTTCAGAAAAGCGGGATCAAGGATCATCTGCTGATCGTCGGTTTCGGCTTAAACGGCCGCAACGTGGCCCGGGCCGGAAGGCAGGCGGGCATCCCCTACCTGATCATCGAGGCGAATCCGGATACGGTGAAAAGGGAAAAGGACCAGGGGGAGCCGATCTTTTACGGCGATGCGGTTCATGAAACCGTGCTCATTAAGGCGGGGATCAAGGCGGCCCGGGTTTTGGTGGTGGTGATCAACGATCCTGTCTCCACCCGGCGGATCACCGAGCTTGCCCACAAGCTCAATCCTCACCTTCACACCATCGTCCGAACCCGCTACTTAAGCGAGCTCAAGCCCCTTTACAACTCTGGGGCGACGGAGGTGATCCCGGAGGAATTCGAGACCTCGGTGGAAATCTTCTCCCGGGTGCTGCGCAAGTATCTCATCCCCCGCACCGAGATCGAGCGGTTCATCGCCGAGGTTCGCCAGGACAACTACGTGATGCTGCGCAATCTGTCCGCTCAGACCTTGACCTGCAGCGATATATCCACCTGTCTCCCCGATCTCGAGGTAAGCACCCTCCGGATCGGGGAAAAATCTCCCCTGGCGGGCAAGACACTACGGGAGGCGGCCCTGCCGAAAGAACACGGGATAACTGTTCTGGCGGTGAGCAGAGACAACCGGCTCCTTTCCCACCCGGACCCGGATCTAAAACTGCTGGCGGGGGATGCGGCGCTGGTGATCGGCCCGTCCCAGATGGTCGCCCTGGCGGCGGGGGTCTTTTCGCCGCCTCCCGGCGACGGGAATTGAAACCTACCCCTGGGGAACGATCAGAGAGCTTTGAACAATGTCTCATCGAGGAGGGGAAACGACGAGAAATCTTAATCCTTGCGGCCTGTTTGAGATGTCCACCGGATCAGCGGGTTCCCGCGTAGTATTCCACCCGCCGCTCGAGATAGGCGATGGCCTCGGAAAGGATCAGGGCAAACGCAAAGACGGCAATCACGAGCACCCAGAATTCTTCCATGAGAAAATGCTTGGAATATACCTCGAATAATTCGCCGATCCCCATGATGGAAATTAAAAGCTGGCCGATCACCACCCCCTTGACCCCCCGGATCACCCCGAGCCGGACGCCGGCCAGGATCTCAGGCAGGGCGCTAAAGAAGAGGATCTTGAAGAAGAGCTGGGACCGGGTGGCCCCGAAGGAACGTCCCATCTCGACCAGGGACCGGTCGGCCTTGCTTATCCCCACCTGGGTGTCCAGGATGATGATGAACACGGCGAAGAGAAACACCGTGGCCACCACGGTGGTCTCGCCGATCCCCAGGAGCCCCATGAGGATCGGCACCAGGGCCGAAATCGGGGCGCTGACGAAGACGTTGACCCAGGTCCCCAGGATCTCCCTCGCCGCCTTGATCCGGGCCATGGCGGTCCCCAGGGAAATACCGACTACCAGCGCCAGCGACATCCCCAAAACGAAGGAACGGAGGGTTATTTCGACGGCCTTTAAGAACTTCTCGCTTCCAAGCACCTCCCCCGCTTGCCGGGCAATCGAGGTGACCGGCGGAAAGATGGTCGATAGCCCCATTCTCCCGGCCAGCTCCCAAACGCAAAGCCAAAGGAGAAGAGAGAAACTCAAAGGAACTTTCCTGCCCAGGATCTCCACGAGAGCCCCCTTTTAGACCAGGTATTTTTTGAGAACCTGCCAGATTGCATCGACCGTGTCCAGGTACTCCTTGTCCCGGCGGATCTCGTCCGGGGTCCGGTTCATCCGGTCTATGTTCGGCTTGATCACCTGGGAGATACTGCCGGGCCTCCCGGAAAGGAGGATGATGATATCCGACAGGTAGGCCGCCTCTTCGATGCTGTGGGTGACGAAGATCACCGTCTTTTTGCGGTTGGCAAGCAGGTCGATTATGTCTTCCTGAAACTTGCGCCGCGTCTGTTCGTCCACCGCGGAGAAGGGCTCGTCCATCAGGATGATGTCCGAATCGACCGCCAGGGCCCGGGCTAGCCCCACCCGCTGGCGCATCCCGCCGGAGAGCTGGTGGGGATAGTTGTTTTCAAAACCCGCCAGTCCCACCTCCCGGATGAGCCCCCGGGCGATCTCGTTCCTCTCTTCTTTGGGCCGTCCTTGCAGTTCCAGGCCGAAGGCCACGTTTCTCTCCACCGTCGCCCAGGGCATGAGGGCAAAGTCTTGAAACACGAAGGATCGCTCCGGCCCCGGGCCCGAGATGGTGCGGCCTTTAACCTGAACCTCGCCTGCGGTGGCCTGGATGAGGCCGCCTATGATCTTAAGGAGGGTAGTCTTCCCGCAGCCCGAGGGGCCAAGCAGGGTGATGAGCCTCCCCGCGGGAAAATCGAAGTTAACCTTCCTCAAGGCCTCGACGCCGGTGTCGTAGGTTTTGCAAACGTCGACAAGCTTTACAATGGTTTCATCGGACATGTTTCAGCTTCCTTGCATCTCCGGGGGAAAGAGCCTGCCCTGCAGCCTCTCCACCCCGTATATGGTGACGGCGGCCAAGAAGACAATCGAGGCGACCGAGGCGAACATCTCGGGATATTCGGCGACCGATGAATGGTACGTGATCAGGTCCCCGATCCCGGTGGGGGTGATAAGCAGCTCCGCGATCACCACCCCCACGAAGCCCATGGCGAGCCCCAGGCGCAGCCCGGTAAACATCATCGCCGCGGCATGGGGGAGGATGATCTTCACCACCACCTGGGCCGGGGTTCCCTGAAAAGAACGGGCCATCTGGATCAGCGAGGGGTGGGTGTTGCGGATGCCCTTGTAGGAATTCATGACGATTACCGGGGCCGCCAGAATCACCACTGCCAGCACCTTGGAGGTGAGACCGATCCCGTAGATGTAGGTTATCAAAGGGACGAGAGCCGCCATCGGCGCCGCCTGGAGGATGACGAAGATGGGCAGGGTCAGCCATTCTATCGAACGGGAGAGCCCCATCCAGATCCCGAAGCCGATCCCGATTGCGGCGGAGAAGAGAAAGCCGATGAGGAGCGGCTGGGAGGTTGCGGTATAGGCCTTGAGGAAGCTCCCGTCTCCGATCATTTTCAGAAAGGCGAGCATCGTAGCACTCGCCGGAGGGAAGGCGGCGCTCACGGGCCACCGGCCCGCCGCCTCCCACACGCCGAAGAAGACGGCCAACGAGAGAAGATGCCAGAGGTAACTCCTCCCGCGGGCCCTTGATCCGGCAGTTTGGTTTAAACTCATTTCAGGACACCCCAGGCCTTGTAATTCTCATCAGTGCGGCGAGACCCCCAGCCTGCCCAAAGCCGCCTTGAGCGGGGCGAAATCCCAGAAATCTTCCACCTTGAGATTCTCTCCCCTGAGCTGGCCGGAGAGGCCGAAGAAATCCAGATCGTTTCTGGCCGCCGCCTCGCCGCCCCCGTTGTTCGAGATTATCCCGTTTCGCACCACCTCTTGAAAGTACGGGGTGATCTCGTCATCGATCTTGGCCGGAAGGTCTTTGAGCAGGCCCAGTCTCTTGCGCTCCTCCGCGGGGAACCGGGGGCTGCCGTTTATCTCCCGGGAGGCCTTAAGGAGTTCTTCCACCAGAATAGTCACCGCCGCCCGGTTCTTTTCCAGATAATCCCGGGTGGCAAAGAGGGACTCGTCGCTCGCCTTGACCTGGCCCATCGGCAGGACGATGAACCGGTCCGGCGCCTCGCGCAGGACGAAATTGCGGTTGGCCAGATCGACGATGGAGGCCTTGATGGTGCCTCGGAGCAGGCCCAGGGCCCGCACGTCGGAGCCGGGCACGTAACTTACGTGTTTGTATTTGATCCCGTTTTCCTTGGCCATGAGGTTCATGATCGCCTCGGTTCCCGAACCCCGGGCGTGGACCGTGATCTCCTGGCCGTCGAGATCCTTCCAGCTCTTGTAGAACTCCCTGTTTACGATGGGGAAGAACTGGAGGGCGTAGAGCTGATAGAAAAACCGGATGGGGACGGCCACCCTCTGGATCGCCGCATAGGGCGTTCCCTGACCCACATCGACCTGGCCGTTGATCACCGCCTGGGTGGCGAGCTCTTCGCTCTTGAAGGGGAAAATCTCCACCTCGATGCCCCGGGCCTTGGCCCGTTCGGCGGCGATGAGCAGCTGCAGGTCGTCCATTCCCAGCACATCCCCCAGGCCGTAGCGGATCTTTGTTCTCGTCTGGGCGTCCGCGGGAAGAAATCCCCAAAGAAGACTCATTATCATGACGATGACCAACAACAAACCCCTTTTCATGTCTCTTTCCTCCTTCCTGACGGTTAACGATCCCCGGCTTCCCGGAACCTCGCTTCCTAACTCTTCCCGACTTCAATCAGAAGGTGCCCGGATACTTCCCCCCGTCGAGCAGGATGTTCTGGCCGGTCAAAAATCCCGCCTGGGCGCTCACAATAAAGGCGCAAAATTCCCCGAATTCGGCGGGATCGCCGAACCGGCCGGCGGCGATCTGGGCGATCCTGATGGCCTTCATCTCCTCGTAGGTTTTGTTTTGCACCTTGGCCAGGGCCAGGGTGTTTGACTTGTGCCGTTCGGTCTCGAAATCCCCCGGCAGCAGGTTGTTGATCGTGACGTTATGGCGGGCCACCTCCCTCGCCAATCCGGCGATGAACCCGGTGAGCCCGGAGCGGGCCCCGTTGGATAGGCCGAGGATCGAGATGGGGGCCTTGACGGCGCTCGATGTCACGTTGACGATCCGGCCGAATTTTCGGGAGATCATCCCGTCGATGATCTCCTTGATCAGAAAAATTGAGGAGAGCATATTTTCATTCAAGGCCTTCATCCAGGTTTCCCGGTCCCAATCCCGGAAATTCCCCGTCGGCGGGCCGCCGCTGTTGTTGATCAAGATATCAGGCTCGGGGCAGGCCTTGAGGACCGCC
>JBBIJM010000013.1:0-36212 GCA_037445955.1 Syntrophobacterales bacterium | reverse complement strand
CGGGAGATCGGGGTCTTTTCTCACGAAAATCTTCCTGAACCGATCGCCTTTGATCACCGGGAGATCATCGGCGATTATTTCCGTTTCAAAGGCAAACCCAAAAAAGGGAAATGAAATCAAGATGGGGCAGGTGAAGAGACTTCAGGCGCCCCTTGCGCTTCCCGACAGGCGGTCTAATGCGTAAATCCAGGCTTCCAGGGCCTCTTTCGATCTTTTGGCGATGAAGGCCCCTTTCTCTTTGGGGGATATCCCGGGAGGTACAGGGGGGAAGAGACCGAGGTTGATGTTCATCGGCTGGAAGTTGCGGCCCCGGTAAGAGGTGAGGTAATGGAGCAGAGAACCGAGGGCCGTTTCTCGGGGCGGTGGCAAAAATATCTCTCCGGAGACGTACCTGCCGGCGCTTATCCCCGCCAGAAGGCCCATCGCCGCCGATTCTACGTACCCCTCAACCCCGGTCAACTGACCGGCGAAGAAGATATTTTCCTTTTTTGTAAGCTGTAAATTATCCCCAAGAAGATTGGGCGAAGAGATGAACGTATTCCTGTGGATGCTCCCCAGGCGGGCGAACCGGGCCCTGTTCAAACCGGGGATGGTGCGGAAGATCCGCTCCTGTTCGCCTCTTGTCATCTTCGTCTGGAAGCCGACGAGATTATAGAGCCGGCCTTCCCGGTCTTCCTTCCTCAGTTGAACTACGGCATAAGGCTTTTTGCCTGTTTTGGGATCGACAAGACCAACCGGTTTCATCGGCCCGAAGGCCAGGGTTTTGAATCCTCGGGCGGCCAATTCCTCAACGGGCAGACAGGCCTCGAAGTAGCGGGCGTCTTCAAAGGCGCGAAGCGGCGTTTTTTCCGCGTCTATTAACGATTGCCAGAAGGCCTCATATTCCTCTTTGTTAAGAGGGCAGTTGAGGTAATCTCCTTCCGCCTCCTCGTAACGGGAGGCTCTGAAAATCCTCTCGAAGTCGAGGGAATCCCCTTCAACGATCGGGGAGATGGCGTCGTAGAAGTATAGATTTTCGCCGCCCGTCAGTCCGGCGATTCCTTCGGCCAGACTGTCGGCGGTAAGCGGCCCGGTGGCAACGATCGTAATTTCCAGGTCGGGCAATGCGGCCACCTCTTCCCGGATGATCTCGAGACCCCGGCAGGAGGCGAGTCTTTCTTCTATGTAGCCGGAAAATTCATTCCGATCGACCGCAAGGGCCCGGCCTGCCGGCACCGAGGTTTTATCGGCTGCCTCGATGATCAAAGAACCCGCAAGCCGCATCTCATCCTTGAGGATCCCCGGGGCCTGATCGGGGACTTTCGATCCGAGGGAGTTGCTGCAAACCAATTCGGCAAGATGGGGAGTCTTATGGGCCGGGGAGAAGACAATCGGCCTCATCTCGAAGAGCTTTACGTAAAACCCCCTCTTCAAGAGCTGCCAGGCGGCCTCGCAACCGGCCAGGCCGCCGCCGATGACGGTTATCGCCTCCGGAGAATTCAAGATTTCTATCCCTTGGTCCTGTACCCGCAAGACTTGTTGAGGCAGGCCAGATAACCTTCACCGCGCCGCGGCTGTTTTTCGACCAGGAATGGGGCCTGACAGCTGGGGCAGGACTCCCGGGAAGGTCTATCCCAGATCGCGTATTTACAGGCCGGGTAACGGGAACAGCTGTAGAACGTCTTTCCCGTTTTACTCTTCTTTTCGCAGATGCTTCCGCCGCAGTCCGTTTCGGGGCAGGGAATGCCCAGGGTTAAGGGCATGATATTCTTGCAGTCGGGGTAACCGGAGCACCCCAGAAAACTGCCGAACCTTCCCTTTTTTATCGCCATCGGCCGGCCGCATTTGTCGCAGGCGCGATCGGTTAGCTGCGGTTCCGGTCCGGCGCCTGCCTGATTGTTCAGATTTCTCGTGTTTTTGCATTCAGGATAATTGGAGCAGGCGAGAAACCGGCCATTCTTGCCCCACTTTATCACCATCGGGTGATTGCACTTTTCACAGGATAGATCGGTGGGGGTTTCCTCCCTTTTGATATTTTTCATCTCGGCCTTGGCCTTAAGCAGGTCTTCGGAAAAAGAACTGTAGAATTCCCGGAGGGTCTTTAGCCTGTCGTTCTTTCCCTCCTCTATTTCATCTAGTTTCTTCTCCAGAGAGGCGGTGAAATCTACATCAAGGACATGGGGGAAATTGTTTATCAGGAGATCGTTTACGATTTGACCTAATTCGGTAGGATGAAACCTCCCCTGTTCAAGGAGCACGTATTTCCTCTCCTGGATCGTCGAGAGGATCGCCGCATAGGTGCTTGGGCGGCCGATCCCTTTCTCTTCCAGCTCCTTCACCAGCGAGGCCTCGGTAAAACGGGGGGGAGGCTGGGTGAAGAGCTGCTCGTGGGCGAGTCCAATCAAGAGCAAGACCTCGTCAAGGGCGAGAGGGGGAAGAAGTTTACCTTGCTCGTCGTTGTCATCTTGCTCCTTGCCTTCTTTATAGACGGCGGTAAAGCCGGGAAATCTCAAGATGGACCCCTGGGCGCGGAAGAGGCAGTTGCCTGCCGCTATCTCGATTACCGTCTGGTCGTAGACGGCCGGATTAATCTGGCTGGCGATAAACCGGTTCCAGATAAGCTGATATAGTTTGAACTGATCCGAGGTCAGGTGATGCTTGATGTCCTGGGGACGAAAAGCGCCGGAGGTGGGGCGGATCGCCTCGTGGGCATCTTGAGCGGTGGACTGGTTCTTGAAGAACCGGGGCTTGGCGGGGAGATATTCCCGGCCATAGCCGGCGGCGATGAAATCCCTGGCCCATTCTACCGCCTCCTCGGCAATCCGGACGGAATCGGTTCGCATGTAGGTAATGAGCCCCACCGATCCCTCGCTGCCCAGTTCTATCCCTTCGTAAAGACTCTGGGCGACCCGCATGGTTTTATGGGGCGAAAAGCGGAGCCAACGGGCCCCTTCCTGTTGCAGTTTGCTTGTGGTAAAGGGCGGTGGCGGGGCTTTTTTAACCTCCTTCATCTCCACTTGAGCAACCTTGAAGATTTCCCCCTTAAGCCGGTTGAGCAATTCTTCCGCCTGGGCGGCATTGATTACCTGGGCCTTCTTCCCCTCTATTTTCGATAGCTTTGCTTCAAACCTGGGCTCCTTTGATCCCTCCAGGGTGGCGGTGATGTTCCAGTATTCTTTGGGGACAAACTTCCCGATCTCAGCTTCCCGATCGCAGATGAGTCTTACCGCGACCGATTGCACCCTTCCGGCACTCAAGCCCCGTTTTACCTTGTCCCAGAGAAGGGGGCTTATCTTATAACCCACGAGACGATCTAGGATCCGCCGGGTCTGCTGGGCCTCATATTTATTGAAATCGAGTTTAAGAGGATTGTTGATGGCCTTAAGTACGGTGTTTTTCGAAAGATCGTTGAACAACACCCTGAATATTCCCTTGCCCTTTCCCCCGATTTCATCGGCGATATGCCAGGCGATCGCTTCCCCTTCCCGGTCCGGGTCCGGGGCCAGGTAGATCGCCTCGGCCTTGCGGGCTGCCTTCTTCAGCTCGGAGACGGTCTTTTTCTTGGCCTCGATGACTTCATAGGTTGGGGTAAAATCGGCATCCAGATCGATGCCCAGGTTCTTCTTCGGGAGGTCCTTCACGTGGCCCAGGGAGGCCATGATCTCATATCCGCCTCCCAGGTACTTACGGATGGTTTTTATCTTTGCCGGTGATTCTACGATTACTAATCCTTGGGTCATAAGCTCAGGTTCCTCAGGGTGTAGTTATTGCCCGGGAGACGTTTCACCAGGTCTTTAAGCTCCATCTTTACAAGCATACTGTGGACTGCGTCTGCCGGCAGCCCCGTTGATTTAATTATCTGGTCTATGTGAAAGGAACCGCCGGCCAGAAGCAGGCAAATCCGCTCTTCGCCCCCGGAGAGATCAATCCGGTCCGACGGGCTTGTTCCGGAAGTTTCCTGCCTGGTCTTATCGGATTTATCCGGGGCAGGGGATATATTTTCCCCGAGGCCCATCAATTGGGGGCGTAATTCCTCCAGGATATCTTCGATGGACAAAACGAGTTTCGCCCCGTCCCGGATCAGCCGGTTAGTCCCCCGGGAACCTGGTGAATCGATGGTTCCGGGAACGGCAAATACCTCGCGGCCCTGTTCCAGGGCCAGGCGGGCGGTTATCAACGAACCGCTGCGCTCCCCCGCTTCTACCACAACCACCCCTAACGACAGGCCGCTTATTATCCTGTTTCTAGCCGGAAAATTAAATCTGTGGGGGGGCGTCCCGAAGCCGTATTCGGAGATCAAGGCCCCCGCCTCGGCTATAGCCCCGTAGAGCCTGGCGTTTTCCGGGGGATAGATGTAATCCAGGCCGCATCCTAAAACTGCAACCGTCCGGCCGTGGACCGCCAGGGCGCCTCGATGGGCCGCCGTATCGATTCCCCGGGCAAGACCGCTTACCACCACAAGGCCGTTTAGGGCCAGTTCCCTGCAGATTCTCTCCGTAACGAATCTTCCATATTGGCTGGCGCTGCGGGAACCCACCACGGCAACGCAGAGGTGATCTTTAAGCACCCCCTTCACGTAAAGAAGGGAAGGACAATCGTAGATGTTCAAGAGATTCCGGGGAAATCCGTCATCTTTATAGGTAATGATAGAGACTCCCCTTTTCCCGGCGGACAGGCATTCTTTTTCTACCTCGGCCCATCCTTTGAAGGCCAGGATCTCTCTGGCCGTCTGCTCTCCTATACCGGGGATCTTGGTCAGAAGCGAAAAAGGGGCCCGGAAAACCTCTTGGGCCCCTCCCAGGATATCGATTAGGCTTCTTAAGGCAATGTTGCCCACTCCGGGTACGGATCTCAGCGCGAGCCAGTATTTGAGTTCGGAATTACTCATGAAAATCCATTGGCTTTATGCTTGTTTTTGTCGCACATATATCCTATTAAGAAGGGGTGTCAAGATATTTCGAAGAAAACAGGAGGCGGCATTTTGCTTTGCTGCCTTTTAATTGTCAGTTATATCAGGGAATTAAAAGCAATGACCAGACCAGCAATACTTCAAAGCTATTCGAAATAAAGAGGGATGGCGTGATTAGAGCATTTACGGTGACAATGTCGATCCTGTTTATCTTTTTCTGGGGTTCTTATCAGATATTGTCTGCCCAGGGGAAAACAAACGGAACCCTTTCGGCCTTTCCAAATCAGCAGCTCCCGCCGGATCCGCAATTATCCATAGCCCAGAAATCGTTAGATCTGGGAGTCCTGCCCCACCAGGGGTTAAGGAAAGGGCATCTGCTGATTAGAAACAACGATCCAAAACCGGTCTCGTATGAGATCATCATGCCTGCCGGCTGGACGGCGAAAGGTTCCCATTATAAATCGGATATTCCCGAACAGGGGTCGGAATATGTATATCTCACCCTGAGCGCCGTCCGGGATAAATTCAGGGCGGCGGTCACCAAAAATCCGAACTTGTTTCGGCTGAATCTCAAGATAGAAGGTATCAATCGGGCTGTTTTATATGAGAAGGAATTTTCCGTCGGTCCTCATAACGAACCCCTGGTCATAAGGTCCGCGGGAGGCTCCTTCACGGTGGAGCTTTTATTTACGATAGATCAATTTGGCCCGGAGCCCCGGATCGACCTTGCCCCGGAGAGATTGGACCTGGGGATATTGCCCGCGAAAGAAAAGCCATCCCTTTCGGTCCAAGTCCGCAACACCGGATCGGGCCTTCTCCGCTGGGCCGCCAAGGCTGCCTCAAGGGAGGAGATAGCCGGATCCGGTAGTTTCAGCGAGAGATTTATTTCCTTTTCGAACCGGGAGGCAGCCGGCTCCGGCCAGCCCTATGTTCCCCCGGGCCACCTGAGGGAAACACTGGAGCTTTCGGGAAAGTGGGTTGAAGAGGGGGGATATCCGGTGAGCGCACAGCCGATGTCGGCGCTGAAGTTCAACTTTAACGGAACCGGAATAAGCATAGTCAATATCAGGAATTACGACGAAGGACCTCTGGCATTCTTTATCAATGACGAACCGGTTGACCTCGCCTCGGCCCTGATGGAGAAGCCCGGAGAAACGGAGCTTTTGATCGGGAGCGGGCTTCCCCCGGGCCAACATACCCTGACCGTGATAAAACGGGACGGCAGGATTACCTTTGAAGGGGTGAAGATCCAGGGCAGGCAGTTGTCTTTGATTTCTCCCGGCTTGATCAATATCTTCCCGAAAATAGGAACGACAACCAAGGAAACCGATTATGTTCGCATAACCCTTGACACCCATAAACTGCTTCCCGGAAACTATCTGGCGGTCATCTTATTTTCCACGGATCACAAGAAAGAGAGCCTCGAGGTATATTTTGATATCGAAGCTCCGGCAGAGCAGAAGATTATTGCCATCTACCGCTATGCCCGGGGGGCTGAATATCTGCTCACCCCTGAGGATATGGGTGGAGCGAAAAAACCTCTTCCCAAAGAATTTGAAAAACAGGGGATCGTGTTTTATCTCTTTCCCCCTAATACCCTGGCAACTACAGAGTTCTTTAGATGGCACAATCCTCAGAGAAAAGACTATTTTTATTCCTATCATCCTACGGGAGGAAAAGAGCTCAAAGGGTATATCCAGGAGGGGCCCGTTGGGAATATCGCCACCTCGAGGATCGCCAATACCAGGCCTCTTTATCGGTGGTACAATAAAAAAACCGGGAAACACTTTTTTACCACCGATCCCAAGGGAGAGGATGCCCCGAAAGCAGGTTATATCTTCGAGGGCATAGCGGGTTTCGTCAGATAAATCTTGCAGTTGGCCTAAGCCGATCGGCTTTTTAATAGGCCTTGACAAAATCGTTGGGAATAGATAGATTCGGCCCCGGTTAATTGACCATGAGGAACGCGCCTGTAGCTCAGCTGGATAGAGCAACGGACTTCTAATCCGTAGGTCCCGGGTTCGAATCCCTGCAGGCGTATGAAATATATGGTGGGTGTAGCTCAGTTGGTCAGAGTGCCGGGTTGTGGCCCCGGAGGCCGAGGGTTCAAGTCCCTTCACTCACCCTTAGGACCTGGGTAAAAGATGCGCCCGTAGCTCAGCTGGATAGAGTGGCAGACTTCGAATCTGTTGGCCGTAGGTTCGAATCCTACCGGGCGCGCTTATGAGGTCTTGCTCTTTTCCGTTAGAAAAGAGCCTTTGAGGATAGTAAAACAGTCGAATAAGGGCCCTTAGCTCAGCAGGTAGAGCAACTGACTCTTAATCAGTAGGTTGCCGGTTCGATCCCGGCAGGGCTCACCATAATGGGGAAGGCGAGACTAACGGATCGCCTTCCTTTTTGTATGGGCGTTATAGGCGCCATTGCCGACCTCCATAATCCGATAACCCCGGGAGACTTTCGAACTATCCCCTTGACGGGCTTTCGTCTTTAAGATACGGCACTGGTAACGAGTATTGAAGAGAATTTATTAGGAGACAGAAGATGAATAGAAAAAAATACCTTGCGAGTATAATCGTCTGCCTGTTTGTCTTGATATTTGCTGGTTGTAAACAGCCGCCGGCGGAAGGGGAAAAGCCGGCAGCCGAACCACCTAAGACCGAGACGATTCAAGAGGCTGTCGCGCCTAAATCCGAAACCAAAGAGGCTCTGCCTGACGTTCTTCCCCAGAAAGAGGTTCCCCTTGAGAAAGAGGTTAAAAGCAAACAGGCAGTGGCGATCGAGGTAAACGGCCGTAAGTTTTTGGAAGCAGATTTGAACAAGCAGTTAAGCAGCCGTCTTGCCCAGGTCCCAAAGAATGTTCCCAAAGGCCAGTTGAAAGAGGTCCAGTCGGGAATCAGAAAACAGCTGCTGGATGAATTTGTGATCAGGACTGTCCTTGCCGATGAGGTAAACCGCCGTAAGATTACCATTAAGGAGCAGGAAATCGAGGATGCGGTCAAACAGCTAACCAGGTCTCTCCCCGAAGGGGTGACTCTCGATCAGGCCCTCAAGAAGAACCGGATCAGCAAGGCCAAATTCCGGGAGGATCTCCGTCTCGGGCTGCTGGTCAACAAGATGATTGCCGACGAAATCGGCAAGTGGGCCCCGGCGGAGAAGGATATCAAAGAATTTTATCAGAAGAATAGCGAGCATTTCAAGGTGCCCGAATCCGTTAAAGCCCGTCACATCCTTATCACAACAAACGACAAGGATGATGAAAATTCGAAAAAGGAAAAGAAGGCAAAAGGGGAGAATCTCCGCAAACAACTTCTGGGAGGGGCGGATTTCGCCGCTTTGGCCCGGGAGAATTCCGATTGCCCCAGCAAGGAAAACGGCGGCGATCTGGGTAACTTCCAGCGTGGTCAAATGGTTAAACCGTTTGAAGATGCCGCCTTCAGCCAGAAGATCAATGAGATCGGCCCTCTGGTTGAAACCGATTTCGGCTGGCATATTATCCAGGTGCTGGAGAGAAACCCGGAATCTGTAACGCCCCTCGATGAGCAGCTATCGAATCGGATAGCCTCTTTTCTAGAGCAGGACAAGAAACAAAATACCTTCAATACCCTTTTGGAGACCCTGAGGAGCAAGGCAAAAATCGTTGTTTACGGTAAGTAGCACGGAGAGGTTTTTTTAACTTTATAGGTTTTTCGTCATGAGAATACGCAAGGCGGGGAAGGTATGCGACCATCTCTGGTATCTCGGTGTTCAGGAATCGGGGCTTTATCTTCTCGAAGGCCGTGATTATTCGCTTTTCATCAGCGGAGGGATGGGCTATATCGCCCCGGATCTCCTGGCTCAAATAAAGAGATTTGCCATTGACGAGGGAAAGATCAAGGGGCTGATCATTCTCCACGCCCATTTCGATCATATCGGCCTGGTGCCTTTTCTTCAAAAGAGGTATCCCGATCTTAAGATATTTGCCTCAAAGCGGGCCTGGGAGATCCTTTCCATGCCCAAAGCCCTGGAGACGATCAACAGCTTCAGTAAAATGGTCGCCGAAAGGATGCGTCCGGATAACAATCTCGCAAACCTTGATCTCCTGTGGCGAGCAGACATCACCGGAGATCAGGTTTGCGACGGGGAACTGATTGATTTAGGGGGAATTGAGGCGCTCGTCCTTGAAACCCCGGGACACTCGTCCTGTTCCATCTCTGTCTATGTTCCGAAAATCAAGGCCCTCATTCCTTCCGACGCCGGCGGTATCCCTTACAAAGACCTGAGCGTTCCCACCGGCAATTCCAACTTCACCCTTTTCCAGCGGAGTTTGGACAAGATGTCCGGTCTTGATGTAGATTACTTCTGTGCCGATCACTACGGTTACATTACAGGGGAGGAAGCAAGAGGATTCATCGGCGCAACCATCGAGGCCGCATCCCGATTGAGGGACATAATCGAACAACTCTACCGGAGGAGGAAGGACCTGGAATCCACCGTCCAGCTTCTCATCTCGGAGCATTACCGGAGAAACCCCGATTATTTCCTGTCGCCGGAGATCTTGACCGGGGTTTATCGGCAGATGGTGAGGCACATCAGCCAATCTCTAGAACAGGCAAAAGAAAATCCGAGCAGTTAGGATAAATGGCCGAACTGAAAATCAAATTGCTTGTCTTTGATCTCGATGGAACCCTGATCGATTCGGGAGCGGATCTGGCGAGGGCCGTCAACCATGCCCTGGCCTTTTTCAAGTTGCCCAAGAAGAGCAAGGAAACCATCTTGAGCTACATCGGCGACGGGGAAGAGGTCCTCATGTCCCGGGCCCTGGGGGAAAGGGGAACGGATCGCCATAGAGAGGGTATGGCCATTTTTTACCGTTACTATGAAGATCATCTCCTGGACAACACCTCCCTCTATCCCGGGGTGAAAGACATGCTCGAGGCCTTTGCTGGCACCAGGAAGATAATTGTTACCAACAAGACCTTCAGGTTTGCCGTCAAAATTGCTTCGCATTTGAATATAATTGGATATTTTGAGGAAATACTCGGAATTGATAACAGCCCCTACAGAAAACCCGATGGAAACCTCATCCGGTGGTTGGAGGAAAGGTACTCTGTCAAGAGCGGGGAAATCTGCATAATCGGTGACGGGGTGGCAGACATCAGGCTGGCGAAAAACGGGAAGGCGGTAAGCTGTGCCTTTCTCAAGGGTCTGACCCACCGGAGTCTCCTTACCGTCCATAACCCCGATCTGGTTTATGAAGAACCCTCCGCCATCCCGTCATTGCTTGAATCTTATCGGCCAGGCGATGAATCTTTCATCCCCTGCTCTGTTTGAAGGGCGAAAATCCGATCATTTGCGATGAGAAAGAATGGCCATGCTTACGGAATTCAGAGCGGCAGTAAAGAAATACCGTTTGCTTGAAAACGGGGAGCGGGTGCTGGTGGCGGTATCGGGAGGGGCGGATTCCCTGGCCCTGCTTCTGGCCCTGATCTATATAGCGGATGAATATAAACTCGATCTTCTGGCGGGCCATCTCGATCATGGGATTCGGGGGAGGGAATCCCGGGGAGACACCCTCCATGTTCAGGCGTTTTGTGATGAAAGGGGGATCAGGCTCGAGAGAAAATCCCTTGAAATGCACCCCTTGAAGAAAGGGGATAAGTTCTCGGAAGATTTGGCCCGGAAGGAACGCTACGATTTTTTAAGAGCCGCAGCCCACAGGGCAGGGGCAACGAAGATAGCCCTGGGCCACAACTATCATGATCAGGCGGAAACGGTGTTGCTCAATCTGATCAGAGGCGCCGGTCCCGCCGGGATGAAAGGTATCCTGCCGGTAAGAGACGGCCTCTATATCAGGCCGCTCCTTGAGATCAAGAGAAGTGCGATAACGGGGTTTTTGAATAGGGAAGGGGTCCAATTCCGGACGGACAGCTCCAACGACGAGGAGATATATCTCCGCAACAGGATTAGAAAAGGTCTGCTTCCCGTTTTGAAGAAACATTATAATGCCAACATTGAGGACCACCTCTGTCACCTGGCCGAGATAAATCGCCTTGATGACGACTGCCTGAGAGGTCAGGCGGAAAGTTTTATGCAAGCCCACCTTATTAATGATGGAAGGCGAAGGAAGATAGAGATCTTGAGCATCAAGTCTCAGCATGAGGCGGTGATCAGGCGGGTGCTGCTCGGCATCTTCCGGGAAATATTCCCTCCGGGCAAGGAGGTAACCTTCAGACACATCGAAAAGGCGTCCCTCTTCCTTGGCGAAAATAAAGCCGGGTCCTTTCTCCCCCTGGCAAAAAAAGCAGCGATCGGGATTGCAGACGGTTATTTGCAAATATTGGAGACCTCCGATCCCCGGGAATTTTATCAAAATGAGGTTAAGTTCCAGTATGAAGTTGAGATCCCCGGGTCGATATTTATCAGGGAGACGGGAACAACCTGGCGCTTCGATCTCCTTGACAAATCGAAATCCTGTGACCATCTTCTTGCGGACGAACGGAGAGAAGTGCATCTGGATTATGAGCGGATCTCTTTTCCCGTTCAAATAAGGAATAGAAGGGCAGGGGACTGGATCCAGCCCAGAGGTATGGCCGGCAGAAAAAAGATCAAGAGTCTCTTCATCGATGAAAAAATCCCCCGGCCGCAGAGAAATCTGACCCCTCTTCTGGTAGATACAGGATCCGTTTTGTGGGTGAAGGGAAGCCGGTTAAGCGAAAGGGTCAAGGTAAACACCGAGACTAAAACCATATTAAAAATAGAATTAGTTTGAAATGTTTCTGCCGATAAGATAGATTAAAGCCAATAACTCAGGAGTAATAACATTGAACCCGTTCCAAAAAAATATTGCCATGTGGCTCGTGATCAGCCTGGTTTTTATCATGCTCTACCACCTGTTCAACCAGCCTACGGTAAGTCAGGATGGTATCGTCTACAGCGATTTCCTCTCTCATCTGGAAAAAGGGGAGGTCATCGAGGTTACGATCCAGGGGGAAAACTTAAGCGGCCGCCTCACCAACGACAGGAAGTTCAGGACCTACCTGCCGAAAGAGGCAGCCATCGTCCCTTTGATGAAAGAAAAGGGGGTTCGGATCACCGCAAAACCGGCAGAAGATTCACCGTGGTTCATGACGGTTTTGGTTTCCTGGTTCCCGATGCTCCTTTTGATCGGGGTCTGGATCTTCTTCATGCGCCAAATGCAGGGCGGCGGCAAGGCCATGGCTTTCGGCAAGAGCCGGGCCAGGCTCATGACGGACAAATCAAAAAAGGTTACCTTTGAAGATGTCGCCGGGATAGACGAGGCCAAGGCGGAGCTGGAAGAAGTGATCGAGTTCCTTAAAGAGCCTAAAAAATTCACCCGACTGGGGGGGAGGATACCGAAGGGACTTCTTCTGGTGGGGCCGCCGGGCACCGGTAAAACCCTGCTGGCCAGGGCGATCGCCGGAGAGGCCGATGTCCCGTTTTTTTCCATCAGCGGTTCGGATTTTGTCGAAATGTTCGTTGGTGTCGGGGCATCCCGGGTGAGGGATCTCTTCAACCAGGCCAAGAGGAATGCCCCTTGTATCATCTTCATAGACGAGATCGATGCGGTAGGCCGTCATCGGGGGGCCGGTCTGGGAGGCGGGCACGACGAGCGGGAGCAAACCTTAAATCAGCTTCTGGTGGAGATGGACGGCTTTGAATCCAGCGAAGGGGTAATTCTGGTCTCCGCAACCAACAGGCCGGACGTCCTGGATCCGGCGCTTCTTCGACCGGGCCGCTTCGATCGCCAGGTAGTGGTGCCTCTTCCGGACGTGAAAGGCCGGGAAAAGATCCTTGAGGTTCATACGAAAAAGACGATCATGTCAAACGAAGTGGATCTCGGCATCATAGCCCGGGGAACCCCCGGTTCATCGGGGGCGGATATTGAGAATCTGGTCAATGAGGCGATCCTTTACGCCGCGAGAACCGGTAAAGACAAGGTAACCATGGGGGATTTCGAATACGCCAAAGATAAGGTGCTCATGGGCACCGAGAGAAAGTCCCTGGTGATCAGCGAAATCGAGAAGAGAAACACGGCATATCATGAGTCCGGCCATGCCCTGGTAGCGAGAATGCTTCCGGAAACCGATCCGATCCACAAGGTTACGATAATTCCCCGGGGCAGAGCCCTTGGCCTAACCCAGCAACTCCCGGTGGATGAGAAACACACCTATCCCAAGCAGTACTTGATGAATACCATAGCCATCCTTCTCGGAGGCCGGGCGGCGGAGGATCTGCTGCTCAACGATTTCACGACCGGTTCGGGCAACGACATTGAGCGGGCAACAAATCTCGCCAAAAAGATGGTTTGCGAATGGGGGATGAGCAAGGACCTTGGTCCTTTGAGCTACGGCAAAAAGGATGAGCAGATCTTCCTCGGACGGGATTTTGCAGTGCAAAAGGATTACAGTGAAGAAACAGCCAGGAAGATCGATCTGGAGATTGCCCATATAATCGAGGGCAGTTACGAAAAGGCCAAGGGTATCTTGAAAAATAATATTGAGATATTGAAGAACATCTCTAATGAACTGCTTGAAAAAGAGGTCTTGAACGCTCAAGAGCTGGATCTGTTGATCGGAAACGCCCTGCCCGGTAAATCCACCTGATATTTAGCGACGAAAGTTACTTAGGAAAAAAGGGTTGATCTGGAAAACAAGCAAAAGATCTCTCCTTTTAGGGGAGAGGACGATGGTCATGGGGATAGTTAACATCACCCCGGATTCTTTTTATGACGGCGGCATCCATCTGACGGCAAAAAAGGCGATCGATTATGCCCTGGCCTTGATAGATGAAGGCGCCGATATCATCGACGTCGGAGGAGAATCAACCAGACCCGGTGCAAAAGGGGTGGGGCCTGACGAGGAATTGAATAATGTCCTGCCTGTGATTGAGGGGCTGGCCGGACGGGTTGCCGTTCCCATTTCCATCGATACCACCAAGGCCATCGTAGCCAGAAGGGCAGTCGAAGCGGGGGCTGAGATAATAAACGATATCAGCTCTTTTTGCTTCGATAAGGACATGGTGTCAGTTGTGTCTGAAACCGGGGCTGCGGTAGTTTTAATGCATATGCGGGGCCGACCGAAGGATATGCAGGAGGGCGATCTTGCTTATGGCAATCTCTTGGAAGACATCCATCAATATCTCTCCAAACGAATAGCCGTTGCCAGGGAGGGGGGAATAGGGGAAGAAAAGATCGCCATCGATCCCGGCCTGGGCTTCGGCAAGACCCGGGAGGACAATTACAGGATTCTGAGAAATCTTTCTTGCTTTCGATCATTGAATCGACCCATCATAACCGGGGTATCGAGAAAGTCCTTCACCGCCTCGAGCCCTGACGAAGGTCCCGCAGACAGGATCTTTGGTACCGCCGCGGCAGTTACCCAATCAATCCTGAGCGGATCCCATATTATCCGGGTCCATGACGTCCTGGCGATGAAAAAGGTGGCTCTCCTGGCCGATTCCCTGGGGCGGGTCTGAAGTTGCCTTGCCGGTTAAACAGATATGAGAGGATTCCCGGACATAACGATTATCTCCCCGACCCCTGATTTTACCTATCGGCTAGGGATGATCATCGGAGAAAATTCCAGGCCCGGGGATCTGGTTGCCCTGGAGGGTGAACTCGGGGTCGGCAAGACCCATCTCACTAAAGGCATAGCCGCCGGGCTTGACATCGGGTCCGGCACAGAGATAACCAGCCCCTCATACAGTATCCTCAACGAATATCCCGGGGAAATACCCCTCTATCATTTCGATGCCTATCGGCTGGCCGATGCCTATGACCTGCTGGCGATCGGATTTGAGGAATACCTGGAGAAGAAAGGGGTTATAGTAATAGAATGGGCGGAAAGGGTCCGGAAGATCCTGCCTGACGATTCAACCTTGATTAACATGCTCCATCTGGATCGGGACTCAAGAGAGATCAAGATATCCGCCAGAGAGGAATTGCTTGAGATATTAAAAATAGCGCTAGAGGAGGAGGAGGAGAAAGATGCCGCTGGTTGTTCATAAGTACGGTGGTACTTCCGTTGCCAATCTGCAGAAGATCGAAAACGTGGCCAGGAAATTGATCAAGAATAAGCAGGAGGGATGCGACCTGGTGGTTGTTCTCTCGGCGATGGCCGGGGAAACCGATAGGCTAATCAGGCTGGCTTACGAGGCCTCTTCAGAACCGGAACCCAGGGAATTCGACTCCCTGATTTCGATCGGTGAACAGGTTACCATTACCCTCCTGGCGATGATCTTGAACAAAATGGGCCAGAAAGCGAAATCTTTTCTCGGGTATCAGGTAAAGATCAACACCGACGAAGCCCATACGAAGGCCCGGATCCTGAACATAGACACCGAATTGATCAGGTCGGAGCTAAAAGAAGGGACGATTGTGATTGTCGCCGGATTTCAGGGTGTAGATCACGAAAACAATATTACCACCCTGGGGCGGGGCGGATCTGATACAAGCGCCGTGGCCCTGGCCGCGGCCTTGCAGGCTGATGCCTGTTACATTTTCACCGATGTCGATGGGGTCTATACGACGGACCCCAATATTTGCGGTAATGCCCGCCGGCTGGAGAGGATCTCTTATGACGAGATGCTCGAGCTGGCCAGGGCCGGGGCGAAGGTTCTTCATCCCCGTTCCGTCGAGCTGGCAAAGAAATTCAACGTTCCCGTTTATGTTAAGTCAACGTTTACCGAAGAAGGTTCTACACTGGTAACCAAGGAGGATAAGGAGATGGAAAAGGCGGTAATATCTGGGGTGACCTACGACCGGGATCAGGCGAAGATTACCGTGGTCAATGTCCCGGACAGGCCCGGGGTGGCGGCGGGTTTATTCACCCCCCTGTCTACGAACAACATACTGGTAGATATGATCATCCAGAATGCCTCCCGGACGGGCTTGACCGACCTCACCTTTACCGTATCGAGAAAGGATCTTAAATCGGCAAGCAGGCTCGTTGAAGCCGCGGCGTTAGAAATAGGCGCCGATCGCCTTGAGGTGGATGACAATGTGGCCAAAATATCCATCATCGGCGTAGGCATGGTCAGCAATGCCGGGGTGGCGGCAAAGATGTTTTCTACCCTTGCCGCCGAGAGGATCAATATTATGATGATCAGCACCTCGGAAATAAAGATATCCTGTGTCGTAGAGGCGAAATTTGCCGAACTGGCTGTGGTTGCTCTGCACGATGCCTTTAATCTGGGGGAGGCAAGCTGATAAATATCAGAAAGATTTCGTTCGAAACGACATGGATGCCGTCGAAATGACAAAATCAGCAGTACTTTAAAGCTCTCATTACCACCAGGACATGACGGAAAGCGGAAAGATCGGAATAATGCTTGTTTGCTTAATTTCCGTATGGTTTTTAAGCTTTCATCTCCTTTCGTCCTCGAACCTAACCAGGGCCGATCTTCCCTTCTCCTCGAAGGAAAGGGGGACCATGGTGGTGGAGTTAAAGATCGCCCCGGCTGGAGGGGGAGTCTATTATCTTCCCGAAGGCAAGACCGCCCGGGATCTGCTCAAGATCGCCGGCGGAAAGGTTATCCCAGGTTCGTTTAAACCCCTGCAGGACGGTGAGAGTTATACTCTAGATGAATCGGGGGTGTTAAGAGCGGGGATGATCGAGAATGCCAAGCGATTAGCCCTCGGGATGACCATTGATATTAACGAAGCCACCAGGGAGGATTTGCTCCTCTTGCCCGGGATCGGAGAAAAAACAGCGGAAAGGATCTGGCAACTGCGGCTGAGGGGAAAGATCAAGGACCTTGAGGAACTCAAGGAGATCAGCGGCATCAAGGACAGGCGGATATCGGTGCTTAGAAAATATCTCCATACGGAAAGGTCATCTGCTTTTTAGCAGGTTTCATATGATCCTTGCTTGCCCCCGAAATCATGGCCATCGCTACCGCCCCGCCAGGATCCTTCTTTTTTCACTATTCTCCAGGTAGGCAAGAACCCGCCTCACATAGTCTTTCGTTTCTTTATAAGGGGGGATTCGATGGTTGTTTCTTAACACCGCTCCTTCTCCCGCATTATAGGCGGCCAGGGCCAGAGAAAGATTGCCATTGTACAGTCTCAAAAGATAACCGAGATATCTCACCCCGCCATCGATATTGCTTTCCGGGTTAAAGGAGTCCTGGACGTTAAGGGCAGAGGCGGTGGCCGGCATAAGTTGCATCAAACCCCTTGCCCCTTTTGGCGAGACCGCCTGATGATTGAAATTGGACTCGGCCCGGATAACCGCCCGGATCAAGGCCTTATCTACGTTGTATTTTTGAGCCGCCTTCATTATGAGACGATCGTATTTATCGGTCCCCGACTTAGGGTCTAGAATCACCCTTTTTTCCCTCCAGACCAGGACATAGCTCACTTGATCTGTGGGGACATTGGTCAGATGAATGACCCCCGCCTCATCGATATGTTTATAAATATCGGCAAAAGTGGAATCTGGCCAGGAACCGATGATGCAGACCGCTGAAAACAGGCAGAAGAGTGATCTAAAGAAGGGATGAAATACTCCGGAATTAACAGGTCGACCGGTTAACGGAGAGCTATTTTGGCGCCTTGACATTATCCCTGCCATTTTCTACCCGCATTACGTTTGGAATATTAACCGGCCATCCCGTTTGAAACCTGTTCGCTTATATATCATTTTGCCTGTCCGGTCACCATCAAATCAAGTCCGTTTTTCAA
This sequence comes from Syntrophobacterales bacterium, assembly GCA_037445955.1. Lineage (GTDB taxonomy): Bacteria > Desulfobacterota > Syntrophia > Syntrophales > CAMTWB01 > JBBIJM01. Next base: position 18,642 of record JBBIJM010000013.1, on the reverse strand, counting down.
GAAACCTTGATAAAGTTTTCAACCTCGGATATGAGTCATCGGGAAGATCCGCTCCTGTTGCGGTTTTTCCGTAGCGTCTAAAAGGGCCTAAGTAATAGGGGAAAGGGGCAACCAATGAAAGAAATAAAGGAAATAAAGCTGGAGAAGCTCAATGCCGATTCTTTTATCAGGAAGAAGACCAAAGAGATCAGCAATGCCGTTGGAGACGGTCTGGCCATCAATGCCCTATCCGGCGGGGTGGATTCTTCCGTAGTAACCGCCCTGGGGTTTAAGGCCCTGGGTGAAAGGCTTGTCACCTATTTTATTGATACCGGTCTTATGCGCCGGGGAGAACCTGCGCGAGTGGTGGAGATTTTCGGCCAAATGGGGATTCCGGTGACAATTATCCCCGCCGGGAAGGTCTTTTTTAAAGCCCTTAAAGGGATTACAGATCCTGAAGAAAAGAGAGAGGCCATCACCAACACCTTCTATCGGGATGTATTTAAGAAACTGGTCTTAGAAAGTGGCGCCAAACATCTCCTGCAGGGAACTATCCTGACCGATATAGAGGAAACGGTAGCCGGGATAAAACGTCAGCATAACGTCTTTGAACAACTGGGAATTGATCCCATGACATCCTTCGGTTACAAGATATTGGAGCCTCTGGTTGAGCTTCGGAAGGACGGTGTTCGCCAGGTCGGACAAGCCCTTGGCCTGCCTCAGGAAATCTTCGGACGGATCCCCTTTCCCGGTCCGGCCCTGGCTGCCCGCATCATCGGGGAAGTGACGCCGGAGAGGGTCAAAATCGTGAGGAAGGCAACGGCGATCGTCGAGAAGGTCCTTTATTTATCAGAGGCCTTTCAGTACCTGGCCATTCTCCATGAAGACAAGGTTACCGGGATGAAAGAGGGGAAAAGGGTCTTCGGCAGCCAGATTGAGATCCGCTCCTGGGAAAGTCTCGATGCCCGCGTGGCCAGGCCGACAAGAATACCTTATGAGGTTCTGGAGAAACTGGCCCGCACGATTGTGGAAAAGATACCTGAGGTGGTAAGCGTTACTTACAACGTTACCTCCAAGCCTCCTTCCACGATCGAGGCGGTCTAATCCAAGGGGAACATAAGACCGGATTACTATAAGGCAGGTCTCCTATGGAACCAGGCCAGCGCCCGGGAAAAGATGTTCCACCTGAGTTCCCGGAGATATGTAACGATGGAAGGAGGTAAGTCTATAAAAGGGTAGAAACAAGTACGATTTCTCTGCCACGTTGCTCTTGACAGAAGCTGCTATAGATGGTATCAGAACGTCCACGTAAAAACCTAGTCGGGGCGTGGCGCAGTTTGGTAGCGTATCTGAATGGGGTTCAGAGGGTCGGAGGTTCAAATCCTCTCGCCCCGACCAGTGTTAAAGGAAGCCGCTCGAGAAAGCGGCTTTTCTATTAATTAGAAAAGGTTAGGGCAGGTTTGCCCGGGTTCTCTCCTGGAAATAGTTGACAAGGGAGAGGGCAGTGAATATATACTGACTCGGGGAGCTGCGAGAGTGGCGGAAATGGCAGACGCACTGGACTTAGGATCCAGCCCGCTTGTTGCGGATAGGGGTTCAACTCCCCTCTCTCGCACCATGAGTCAACTACTAAAAAGGAGAAAACCCAGGTGAGTGAAGCTACAGCCAAGGTTATGGTTGCGGAGATAAATCAGGTAACGAAGAAGTTAGAGTTTGACGTTCCCTGGGAGGTGGTGAAAGAGGAAATAGATAAATGTTTTCACAAGATCGGAAAAACCGCCAAGATAAAAGGGTTTCGTCAGGGCAAGGTTCCGAGGCCGATTGTGGAGAAGTTCTACAGAGGTGAGGCGACAAGTGAAGCGGCTAAAAATTTAATTAACAAATATTTTTTCGATTCTTTAGAAAAGGAAGGTATCGTACCGGTAGCAGAACCTCTAATTGACGAGAAGGGAATAGAATATGACAAGGACTATTCCTTTGCGGCAACGGTGGAAGTGGAACCCATATTCGATCCCCAGGGTTATCTGGGTCTGAATCTTACCAAAATAAACACGGTTATAACCGGAGAAGATATCGCAAAATCCTTACTCCATCTGAGAAGGTCCTTCGGCACCTTGCAAGATGCGCCTCCGGACCGAAGGATCGGATCCGACAGCATCGTTACGATAAATTCCCGGGTAACGGTCGAAGGAAAAGAAGTGAACGGGTTATCCAGGGAAGGGTCGATTGTTAATATGAGTGACCGGACTATTGTTTCCGGTTTGAAAGAACAACTCCTGGGGATGTCCAGGGGAGAAGGCAAAGAATTCTCCCTTATGTTACCGGAGGTCTTCAAACCCGAAGATCTGGCCTCTAAAGAAGCGTTCTTTAAAGTGGAGATAACCAATATCCAAGAGGAGATACTGCCCGAAGCCAACGAAGAATTTGTAAAGAATTTCGACGAGTTCTCAAGTATGGCCGAGCTTGAAGAGCGTATTTACAAGTCCCTGCAAAATAATATCACTCTCCGGGCGGGTAACCTGCTTAAGAAAGACATTATTGATGAGCTCCTTAAGGCCAACGACTTTCAAGTACCTCCTTCTCTGGTGGAAAAAGAGACCTTTTTCCTTATGCAGGACCAGATAAATATGATGACCGCAAGAGGATATCCCAGAGAAAAATCAACGGCCGAGGTGATCAAACAGCATGAACAATATAGAGAAATAGCCTCGAAAAGAATAAAATTCATGTATTTGATAAAAGGCATTGCGGCCAAGGAGAATCTATCGGTTCATGAGTCGGAAACCGATTCCTACGTAGAGGAGATGGCCAGGGAGAAAAATTCCGATTTGACCAGTTTTAAAGAACAGATAAGCAAAAACAACATGCTAGAAATGATTAAAGAACAGATTCTGGAAGACAAGGTTCTAAGGTTTATCGAAGAGAAGGCCCAGGTATCTACTGTCGAAAGGCCGGAGAACGAGGATTGATTATGAATCTTATCCCTATGGTAGTAGAGCAGGACGGGAGAGGGGAGAGGGCGTTTGATATATACTCCCGTTTGCTTAAGGACCGTATTATCTTTTTGGGCACCGCCATCGACGACAATGTCGCAAATCTCATCATAGCCCAATTACTGTATCTGGAATCGGACGATCCGGAAAAGGATATCTTTTTCTATCTAAACACCCCGGGAGGACACGTAAGTGCCGGACTGGCAATATACGATACGATGCAATACATTAAACCGGAGGTCTGTACCGTAACCATGGGGCAGGCGGCAAGTATGGGCGCCCTGCTGCTTGCCGCAGGCAAGAAAGGCAAGAGATTCGCCCTGCCTCACTCGCGGATCCTGATCCATCAGCCCTTGGGAGGGTTTCAGGGCCAGGCAACAGATATTGACATTCAGGCAAGAGAGATCCTGCGACTGAAAGATGAATTAAACAACATCCTCGCTTCTTTGACCGGCCAGCCGCTGGCCAAGGTTCAAAGTGATACCGAGCGCGACTATTACCTGACACCGGAGCAGGCTAAAGGCTATGGTATTATCGATGATATCATCTCGATAAACACGATCAAACAACAGGCTAATACCTAGGATAGGAATAAGATATGGTCAGGAAAAGCGGTTATCATGGCGGACAGGGGGTTCTTTTCTGTTCCTTTTGCGGAAAGACCCAGCATGAGGTTAGAAAACTGGTGGCAGGACCTACCGCCTACATTTGTGACGAATGTATCGAACTCTGTCGTTGTATAGTCGAGGAGGAAAAGAACTCGTACAACTCGGAAAACATGAATAAAAGGATTCCCGAGCCCAGAGACATCAAGAGTTTTCTCGATCAATACGTTATCGGTCAGGAAAGGTCTAAAAAAATACTCGCCGTTGCCGTATATAATCATTACCGGAGAGTTTACTGCAAAACCGATCTTGAAGGGGTTGACATCCAGAAGAGCAATATTCTCATGATCGGGCCGACGGGTTCAGGCAAGACCCTGATGGCAAAGACCCTGGCAAAACTACTGAATGTTCCCTTTGCCATAGCCGATGCCACTACCTTGACCGAAGCGGGTTATGTAGGTGAAGACGTCGAAAACATTATCTTGAGTCTTCTGCAAAATGCTGATTACGATGTGGAAAGGGCCTCTAAGGGTATCGTTTACATCGATGAAATAGATAAAATAGCTAAAAAATCCGGGAACCCTTCCATCACGAGGGATGTCTCCGGTGAAGGGGTGCAACAGGCCCTGCTCAAGATCATCGAGGGCACCATGGCCAATATCCCCCCGAAAGGCGGGCGGAAACATCCGCAGCAGGAGTTTATTCAGGTAGATACAACCAATATCCTTTTTATCTGCGGAGGGGCCTTCAATGACCTTGCCGACATCATAGCCAAGCGTTTAGGGGCCAATGCAATAGGTTTCGGCGCCGATCTCAAAAGTAAAAAAGATCGCAATATTGGGAATTTGCTTGCTGAAGTAAGGCCGGAGGATCTTTTGAAATACGGCTTAATCCCCGAGTTTGTAGGCAGACTGCCGGTGATTGCCACCATGAACGAACTTGGCGAAGATGACCTGATCAGAATCTTAATCGAGCCGAAAGACGCCATTACCAAACAATACAAGAAATTGTTCGAGCTGGAGAAGGTGAAGTTAAAGTTTACCGACGGTGCCCTTCGGGCCGTAGCCAGGCTGGCGATAGAAAGAAAATCCGGAGCCCGGGGACTAAGGGCGATCCTGGAAAATATCATGCTCGATCTCATGTATGACATTCCTTCCCGAAGGGATGTCCGGGAATGTATTATCGGAGAGGATGTGGTGCTGTTCTCCGAAAAGCCGATCCTGGTTTTAGAGAGCAAATTAGAGACTGCCTAAAGCCTGAAAAATTAAAGGAAGTTAACAATAATGAAGAATATTTACAGAGATACTGAATCGAAGATAGCTACGCTATCCCTGCTGCCTCTTAGGGATGTGGTTATTTTTCCCCACATGATCATACCCTTATTTGTAGGAAGAGAAAAATCCATAGCAGCCCTGGAATTCGCCATGAAGGTCGAAAAGGGGATCATGCTTGTGGCGCAAAAAAATGCCAAGAAAGATGAGCCTTTGGAAGAGGATATTTACGATGTAGGAACAATCGGCATGATTATCCAGCTCCTGCGGCTTCCTGACGGCACCGTTAAGGTTCTTGTCGAAGGAAAAAAGAGGGCGAGGATCAAAGAATATTTGCCAAATAAAGATTTTTTCTACGTGAATGCCGTCGAGGTTGAAGATGTTTGTGATTTCTCCGGTAGTAACAAAATCGAAGCCCTCATGAGGAGCATCAAGGAGTCTTTTGAAAACTATATAAAGCTAAGCAAGAAGGTAAACGTTGAGATATTAAACACTGTATCCGCTCTGGAGGATCCTTCAAAACTTGGAGACATAGTCATCTCCTATTTAGGTATCAAGCTTGAGGATAAACAAAAGGTTCTGGAAACGTTTGATTTAGGTGAACGGCTCGAGATGATCTACTCCATGATCATCTCTGAAATCGAGATCCTTGAACTTGAGGAGAAGATTAAGAAAAGAGTCAAAAAGCAGATGGAGAAAACCCAGAAGGACTACTATCTCAACGAACAGATGCGGGCGATCCAGAAGGAAATGGGGGAGAAGGATGACTTCAAAAACGAGATTGCCGAGCTCGAGAAAAGGTTAAAACAGAAAAATCTCTCCGAAGAGGCTCAGAAGAAGGTAAGGCATGAGATAAAGAAGCTGCAGATGATGGCACCTATGTCCGCCGAAGCGACGGTGGTGAGAAATTACATTGACTGGCTATTGGATATGCCCTGGTCAGAGAAGACGGAAAATAATTTTACCCTCAGGGAGTCGGAAAATATCTTAGAAGAAGATCACTATGGACTCAAGAAGGTAAAGGAACGGATTATCGAATATCTGGCCGTTCAGAATCTGGTAAAGAAAAACAAAGGTCCCATTTTGTGTTTAGTGGGACCGCCCGGGGTAGGTAAGACATCGGTTGCAAAATCCGTCGCCCGGGCCACGAACCGTAAATTTGTCCGGCTGTCCTTAGGCGGGGTGAGAGATGAGGCCGAGATCCGAGGGCACAGGAGAACCTATATTGGGGCAATGCCCGGGAAAATTATCCAGCTTCTGAAAAAGGCCGGGTCCAATAATCCTGTCTTCTGCCTGGATGAGGTTGACAAGCTCTCTTCCGATTTCAGGGGTGATCCGTCAGCTGCCCTCCTTGAGGTTTTGGATCCGGAACAGAACAACAACTTCAACGATAATTATCTGGAAGTGGATTACGACCTGTCGGACATTATGTTTATAACCACGGCGAATATTCTGCAGACAATTCCCGCCCCTCTTCAAGATCGGATGGAGATAATCCGGATAGCCGGTTACACCGAACCGGAAAAGATGAGTATCGCCCAGAAATACCTGGTACCGAAAGAATTGGAGGCAAATGGTCTCACAAATAACGACCTGTCTTTTTCGCCGGGGGCCTTAGTAAAAGTCATCAGAAGCTATACCCGGGAGGCGGGAGTTAGAAATCTTGAAAGGGAAATTGCCTCGATTTGTAGAAAAATAGCCCGAAAAAAGGTGGCGGATAAGACCGAATCCCAGGTAAAGGTAACCTCGAAGGCGATCGAATCGTATCTGGGGGTACCGAAATACAGATATGGGGAGCCGGAAGGTAAAAATGAGATCGGACTTACCGTTGGACTTGCCTGGACGGAAGTCGGTGGCGAGCTGTTGGTGATCGAATCGTCGCTGATGCAGGGGACCGGGAAGCTCATCCTCACCGGTAAATTGGGTGATGTGATGCAGGAGTCGGCCCAGGCCGCCCTGACCTATGTCCGGTCCAGGGCGGTTAAATTCGGACTACCTGATAATTTTTATAAGGAGACCGATATCCACGTACATGTTCCTGAAGGGGCCATACCGAAAGATGGACCATCAGCGGGAATTGCCATGACAACCTCGATCTGCTCCGCCTTTACCAAGAGGAAGGTTAGAGGCGACCTGGCCATGACCGGAGAAATTACCTTAAGGGGGAGGGTGCTGCCTATCGGCGGACTAAAAGAAAAGCTTCTTGCCGCCCATAGAGGGAATATCAGGACAGTTATTATCCCTAAGGAAAATGAAAAGGATTTGGATGATGTTCCCGGCAACGTGTTAAAGGCTTTAGAAATTGTATTTGTAGAGCATGTAGATGAGGTGTTGAATCACGCATTTTGCCCCCGGGAAGAGCTTCCCGATAAGGTTTCTCAGCTGGATATGGAAAAATCCCTAAAAGAAAGCGGTTCTTTAGGATCAACCTGGCAACAACCATCTGTAAACTAGGGTTAATCAAGCGGTGTTTAAGCATAATTTGCCCTTGACATATCCGGAGTCTACTGATAAATGCCTTTGCAGGAGGCGATAGCAAGGGCGGGTAGCTCAGTCGGGAGAGCGCCACGCTTACACCGTGGATGTCACAGGTTCAAGTCCTGTTCCGCCTATCATATAAAAAGATCATGCCTTTGAGCGGGGTCGTAGTTAAGTCGGTTATAACGCCGGCCTGTCACGCCGGAGGCCGTGGGTTCGAGTCCCATCGGCCCCGCCAAAATTCACGGGGTAACGTATAAGTTGCCCCTTTTTTTTACCAGATCGGGAAAACCTGATTTAATTTTACCCGCTTATCTAAATAATGAGATCTACTCTACTTAGGCAATTTTCAAAACTGAACAATAAGGAACGCCTGGAGCTTGCCATCCATTCGCTAATCGAGCAGGGAAAAGAAGAGGGCCTGCTGGATTATCCTTTAGCCATGATGATCCGGAGTATCATGGACTTCAGAGACACCAAAGTAAGAGAGGTGATGATACCGAGAACTGAAATAGTAGCCGTTTCCGCAGATGCAACTATTGAGGAGATAATCCAAACGATTATAGGACACGGTCACACCCGTCTGCCGGTATATAAAGATCATATAGACAACATTATTGGTATTCTGAATGTGAAAGATCTTTTGAGATTCTGGTCAACTCCGATAAAAGAGGAGGATATCCTGGCAAACATCAGTAAACCATTCTACATCCCAGAGACAAAAAACACCTATATCTTGCTCCAGGAATTAAAACAGAAAAGATACCATATGGCTATTGTTATCGATGAATATGGGGGAACATCGGGTCTTGTCACCCTGGAAGATTTACTGGAAGAGATTGTCGGTGAAATGAGTGACGAACATGACATCAACGACGGTGAAGTGACTGATCAAGGTAACGGTACCTATCTCGTTGACAGCCGATTGGACATTGAAAAGGTTGAAGAGCTTCTTGGAGTGGATTTCCCCCGGGGGAAATATGAAACGTTAAGCGGGTTCATACTTGGTGAAATCAAGCGGATTCCATCGGCCGGCGAGCGGATCGATCTTGATATTGTCGATGTTACCATCGACGGGGCTGATGAACGCAGCATTAAAAAAGTACTGATAAGAAAAAAGAGACCATAAAATGGCGGAGAGAACCATCCCGGGGATGGTCTTAAGAAATCGGCTGGAATTGAGTGGTATCTTTTTTGCCGCACTATCCGGGTGCCTTCTTTTTCTTTCCTTTCCAAATCTTGGAAACGGAATCATCGCCTGGTTCTCCCTGGTTCCCTTATTTTACGCATTGCAATATCTGCGCCTGAAACAAGCCATCATCGCGGGGATCCTTACCGGGTTTGTTTTCTATGCCGGGCTTCTCTACTGGATTGTTTTTGTCGTTGTCACCTACGGAAACATGCCGGTATATTTTGGCCTGTTGACCATGCTCCTGCTGTCTCTTTATCTCTCCCTTTATGTCGGAATATTTGCCGGGATGGTGGTTCTAATTAGAAAATGGGGCCTCCGGGAGACGCTCTTCGCCCCATTTATCTGGGTAATACTTGAGTATGGGAAATCAAATTTGTTAACCGGATTCCCCTGGGAAAATCTTGGTTATTCCCAGTATAAATTTATTCCTCTTATTCAGATTGCCGATATTACAGGAATTTACGGTTTATCCTTTGTTATTGTTCTGGTCAACGCGGCTATATACAGGATTGTTTTTCACAGGGAAAAGAGAAAGGCCATATTAGAGGTCGGCCTTGCCTTTCTTCTAATAGCCTGTCTTTACACCTACGGAATCCGGCGGATGGCGGAGGTTGATTCGATTATAAAAAACTCAGCGGACCTCCCCGTTGTCCTTATTCAAGGGAATATTGACCAGAGTATAAAATGGAACCCTGAGTATCAGCGGGAAAGCATTAATATTTACCAAACCCTTTCTCTAGACGCGGCTCCAGTTGACGGCGGACTGATTATCTGGCCGGAAACGGCAACGCCATTCTTTTTTCAGCAAAGAGATGAAAAAGGTCAAAAGGTCAGAGCCATAGCCGCTGCAACCGGGAACTGGCTTCTATTTGGCAGCCCTTCTTATCAGAGGGCCGGCAAGGAGGTATCCTTTTACAATAGTGCCTATCTGATCTCTCCTGAGGGAGAAATTGCAGGAAAGTACGACAAGGTTCACTTGGTTCCTTACGGCGAATATGTCCCCCTGCGGCGGTATTTCCCTTTCATCTCGAAGCTTGTAGTTGGATTGGGTGATTTCTCGTCCGGACCTGGTTATATTCCCCTTACAGCAAATGGGGTGAAATTGGGAACTTTAATATGTTACGAAGCCATCTTTCCTCAGGGAGGGCTCCTCTATAGACGAGAAGGGGCAAACCTTCTTGTAAATATTACCAATGATGCCTGGTTCGGCCGGACCTCCGCCCCGTATCAGCATCTCTCGATGGCTGCCATAAGGGCTGTTGAGAATCGTCTGTTTCTAGTCCGCGCTGCAAATACCGGGATATCAGCCGTAATAGATCCGACGGGAAGGATTCTCAAGCAAACAGGCTTGTTTGAGAGGTCATCTCTCAAAGCCCAGGTTAAATTGCCCGAGATAAACACAATCTACTTGAAGTTCGGGGACATTTTTGTTTTATTTTGCATTGTGATCTTGTCTTTAACCCTTACGATAATCTTAATCAGGAGAACATTCCATGTCCGAAGAAATTACATACAACATATCTGATCTCAAAAAGAGGATAGCATACGTAGGAGACTGTCTTTGACCTGGTCGAAAAAAGATATCAGATAAAAGAGCTGGAAAGGGATTCACTGCAACCGAACTTTTGGAACGACCAAGAAAAGGCCACCTTAATTCTTAAAAATAAATCCCGATTAGAAGAAATAGTGTCCCGATGGGAGGACCTCGGGAAAAATCTTTCAGATATTCAAGAGCTTTATAATCTCTCCTTGGAAGAGGGTGATGAAGAGCTTATTTTTGAGATAAGAAAAGACCTGTTGAGATTGCAGGAACAGGTACGATCTCAAGAGCTGCAAATGATGCTCAGTTCTCAACAGGACGCAATGGACGCCATAATGACTATTCACAGCGGAGCCGGAGGTACCGAGGCCCAGGATTGGGTAGAGATGCTCCTGAGGATGTATCTGCGGTGGACCGAAAGGAAAGGATATAGAGCTACTCTGGTTGATTCTCAGCCTGGGGACGAGGCCGGCATAAAAAATGCTACTATCACTATCGAAGGTGGTGACGGCTATGCATATGGGTATGCCAAAGCTGAGATCGGAATTCACCGCTTGGTCCGCATTTCACCGTTTGATGCCGGGGCCAGACGCCACACTTCTTTCGCATCGGTTTTCGTATGCCCGGAAATCGATGATCAGATCACCATCGATATTAACGAAAATGATCTTCGTATTGATACCTTTCGTTCCAGCGGGGCGGGAGGCCAGCATGTCAATAAAACAGAATCCGCCGTGAGAATAACCCATTTGCCAACCGGTATAGTTGTGCAATGTCAGAACGAAAGATCACAACACAAGAACAAGTCCACAGCGTTAAAGTTATTAAAATCAAGGCTATATGATATAAAACTTAAGGAACAGCATGAGGCTATTGCAGAGATAAATAAAACGAAAAAAGATATTGCCTGGGGTAGCCAGATCCGTTCCTACATCTTGCATCCTTACAAATTAATAAAGGATCATCGAACCAATCTTGAAATAGGAAACGTAAATCGGGTATTAGACGGCGATCTGGATGATTTGATCGAGGCCTATCTTTTGAGTCTTAAGGTGGAATAAGTTTCTCCAAGAACTTCAAGAAACTTATTTGGACTTAATCTGCCTTTTTTGTTAATAGACTCCAAATATCGAAAGCGGCAATTAAGCTTCTATGACCCTTTATGCTGACTAAAGACGGGAGTTCCCCTGATGCCTAGATCGCTTATCATCTCTTTTGTTTCGTTATTGCTTGTTTCTTCCCCTACATTCCTTTCGGCCAACCCCAGTCAGATAAGCGATCAAGAAGCTTATATAAAAGTTCAAGAAAAGAGATCAGCGGCCGTCAAAAAGCAGGACCTGATGGATGAGGCTTTGGAATTACTCAGCGAATCCAATAGCTATTGGGTAAAAGGTGATTTTGAGGGGGCTCTGGATCTCTTAGATCTTGCATACGCCCTGCTTCTTGATACCAATGGTAACCCGGAAATAGCGAGACAGAAGGATGATATTCGTCTGATGATTTCCAAAAAGATCCTTGCCATTTACAGCTCGCAGATTACCTCAGCCAACGGCATAAGAAGCGAAATCCCGCTTATTATGAACGAAGAGGTGGAAAAAGAGATCCGCAGCTTCCAAACGATTGAACGAAATTTTTTCACCCGATCCTATCAAAGATCTTTCATTTATTTGCCCTATATTCTTAAGGAATTGAATAAGGCAGGAATTCCGGAGGAACTTGCCTGGTTGCCGCTGGTTGAAAGCGGCTTTATGATAAGAGCCTTATCTCCAGCGCGTGCCTTAGGATTATGGCAATTTATTCCTTCTACCGGATACAAGTTCGGCTTGAATCGTTGTGACTGGATTGACGAAAGAATGGATTTGGAAAAGTCGACCCGGGCGGCTATAGCCTATTTAAAAGAACTGCACGGAATGTTTGGCGATTGGCTCACCGTTCTTGCGGCCTACAATTGTGGAGAAGGCAGGGTATTGAGGGTTATATCTCGTCAGCATATTAATTATTTCGATAGGTTTTGGGACTTATATAATCAATTGCCTTACGAAACCGCAAGATACGTTCCTAGATTTCTGGCGACCTTACATATAATAAATAATCCTCAAAAATACGGGTTTAATTTTGATGTTGAAGGGAATGATAAAAAATGGGTATATTCTTATGAGTCGGTTCGGGTTGATAGGCCGATGCGTCTGTCCGATGTAGCTCAACTTGCAAATATATCCGAAGAGATCTTGGAGATCCTGAACGCAGAGTTAAGACAAAAGATGACGCCAGACCGGGAATACCTCCTTAAGATCCCATCTGAGTCTGTAAATACTTTCCTGGAAATTGCAGAGAGCATCCCTCAGGCAAAAAAAAGAATAATAAAGGTTGTTCGTCATAGAGTCAAAACAGGAGACACCATTGAATCCATAGCTAAAACCTATAACATCCCAGCCAAAGATCTCCGGGCAAGTTTCGCTGCCTCCGGAAGGAAAAAATTGACCACCGGCAAATTCATCACCGTTCCATTGACCCAGCCAGGGGATATTTTATCTGATAATCGGGATAGGAAGTTAAAGAAAACACCGGATAAGCAACAAGCTGATCAGAAGACGGCTGCGCCTCCAAAAGATATGAAGAAAGCTTCGGGAAAAGATTCTTCTTCGGGGAAAATTTACGTGGTGAATAAGGGGGATAACTTAAACCTAATCGCCAGGAAAAATAACACTTCCGTTGAGCATATTATTAAGAACAATAATATCACCCGCCGGGACAACATTGTTCCAGGCCAGAGACTAGTGATAAACTAGCTGTATAAACCAAATTGAAGGGCAACTCTTGGCAGTATCTCTCCCCAGTATAGTTTACATAACACTTCTTATCTGTTTAGCTTATTATAGCTGAGCCGGTGCCGAAAATACCTTCGGCTTCAATTTTCAGATCTTTTGAGAGATCTATCTTCCTGTCACGACCGAGAAAAATCACGGTTTCCGTTTTATGATCTGACAGATGAAGGTAGGCATCGTATTTACCTGGGTATTTGATTGTTAGATCATGTATAAGATCAATAGACTCTTGGGTCTGGGAGTTGAGATCGATATTTATATGAACCGAGCTAAAAGATGCTTCAAGCGCTTTGGAAAGGGCGGTTACCTCTCTGATAATCACCTTTGCTTCTTCCCCGGTTCCTTCTATAATCCCGTTAATAAGCAATGGTTCTTCCTGATGGAGCAGATCAGAACTGCTTCTATAGACATCCGGGAAAGCAAGAGCTTCGACGGTGGCGTACCTATCTTCGATAGTGACGTGCGCCATTTTTTCCTTCTTCTTCGCGGTCAAGATTTCTCTTAAAGAACTGACAAGTCCGGCAATATTGATTATTTCCTTATCTTTCCTCAAGCGGATGTCTAAGGAATTGGTATTGGTTATCAGATGGAGTCTGTCGGTAAATTTTTCCAGTGGATGCCCGGTAATGTAGAAACCCAGAGTTTCCTTTTCGTGTCTCAAAATATCTCGAAAATCCCATTCTGGTACTTCGGGCAGGGCAAGGTCATTACAACTTATCCCCTCTCCGGCATCTTGTAAATCCAGATCGTCAAAAAAACTGGCCTGCAAAGCATTCCTTTGCTGCTTTTGAATCTCTTCAACCAAGCCTTCATAAATAGCGAACAATTGATGCCTTCTTCCTCCCAGTGAATCAAAGGCGCCGCATTTAATGAGACTCTCAAAAACCCTTTTATTGAGCTTCCTTGAATCGACCCGCCTGCAAACATCGGCAAAAGAGAGAAACTTACCCCCCTCCCCTTCCCTAGCCTGCAAGATGGCTTCTATAGCCGCCTCTCCTACATTCTTTACCCCGGCTAACCCGAAACGGATATTTCCCCGAGAAACGCTAAAATCACTTCCAGATTCGTTGATATCCGGGGGGAGGATGGGAATACCCATTTCTTTAGCGCTGTTTATGTACTTGATAATGTTGTCGCGATTATCCTTTTCCGAAGAGAGAAGTGCGGCCATGAATTCAACCGGGTAGTTGGCCTTTAGATAGGCCGTCTGATAGGATATAATCGCATAGGCGGTGCTGTGGGACTTATTGAAACCATACTCTGCAAAAGTTTCCATCTGTTCCCAGATTTTTCCGGCTATTTCTTCGGGGATTTTCTTTTTCACCGCCCCTTCCAGAAACTTCGGCTTTTCCTTCTCCATATCGGCAGTCTTTTTTTTACTCATCATTTTGCGAAGGTTATCAGCTTCAGCAAGAGTATAATTACCGATGGCGCTTGCTATCTGCATAACCTGTTCCTGATAGAGGATAATACCGTAAGTCTCCTGCAGGATATCTTTCAGTTCGGCAACAGCATAAACTATCTCGGCCTTCCCATTCTTCCTTGAAATAAATTCCGGAATCATCTTCATCGGCCCCGGGCGATAGAGGGATATCAAGGCGATAATATCTTCTATAGAATCAGGTTTCATTTTTGCCAGAATATCCTTCATTCCGGAACTTTCCAGTTGAAATATCCCGTCAGTATCTACCTTATGTAAGAGTTGAAAGGCCTTCGTGTCGTCGAGAGGGATTCTGTCGATGTCTATTGTCTCATTTCTCTCTTCTTTGATAAGCCTGATGGTATCCTTGATGACGGTGAGCGTTTTAAGCCCGAGAAAGTCGAATTTCATCATCCCCACTTCCTGCAGATCGTTCATGGGAAATTGGGTGATAATGACATCATTTTTCGGGCTTATGCAAAGAGGAACCCGTTGGACTAAAGGAATGTCCGAAATTACTACCCCGGCGGCATGGGTGGATGCATGTCGGATGAGCCCCTCAAGTGACTTCGAAAGAGATAAGAGCTTTTTAATCTTTTCACTTTTTCGCTCCTCCTCGATGAGCCGCGGCTCGCTTTTCTCAGCATCATCCAGGGTGATATTTAGAACATTGGGAATGAGCTTCGCTATGGTATCCACTTCGGCATAGGCAATTCCCAGGGCCCTTCCAACATCCCTGATCACGGCCCTTGCCTGCATCTTACCGAAGGTAATGACTTGGGCCACCTTTTCCTTGCCGTATTTGTCCATTACATAGTGGATGACCTCTTCTCTTCCGGCTTGACAGAAATCTATGTCTATGTCGGGCATGGTCTTACGATCGGGATTTAGAAAACGCTCGAAGAAAAGCCCATAACGGATCGGATCTATGTTGGTTATTCCCATGGCGTAAGCAACAAGGCTCCCCGCTGCCGACCCGCGCCCAGGTCCAACGGGAATGCCTTTACCGCGGGCATGATTTACAAAATCGGCCACAATGAGAAAATACCCGGAGAAACCCATAGACTTTATAATTTCCAGCTCATCTGCTAATCTCGCCTTGTACTTCTCCCGGCTGAATCTTCCAAATTCCTTAAGGCCGTTCAGGCGATTTTCCAGGCCCATCCGGGCGAGGCTCTTGAGATAGGAATCGTAATCGTCTATCCCTTCCTTATCGAAATTTGGCAGGTAAATCTTGCCTGACTCCAGGCTCAAATTACATTTCTCGGCAATTACCACCGTATTTTCTACAGCCTTGGGAATATCCCTGAATAAATAATTCATCTCCTCCGGGGATCGGAGATAGAACTGATCAGAGGAAAAACGGAGGCGAGACGGATCATCAATGGTTTTGCCTGTCTGAATACAAAGAAGGATCTCGTGGGCCTCGACGTCTTCCTTTCTTAGATAATGACAGTCATTGGTAGCGACAACCGGGATATTGAGCTCCTTGCTCAGCTCCAAAAGCCCTCTATTTACAATTTCCTGTTCCGGTAAACCGTTAATCATCAATTCCAGATAAAAATTATCCGGACCGAATATTTCTCGGTATTGATTTGCAGCAGCCCTCGCCCCAGCCTCGTCTCCTTTAAGGATGAGCTGCGGTATTTCTCCCTGAAGACAAGCGCTTAAGGCTATCAGCCCTTCAGAATATTGGGAAAGAATCTCCTTATCCATCCTGGCCCGATAGTAAAATCCCTCAACAT
This sequence comes from Syntrophobacterales bacterium, assembly GCA_037445955.1. Taxonomy (GTDB): domain Bacteria; phylum Desulfobacterota; class Syntrophia; order Syntrophales; family CAMTWB01; genus JBBIJM01. The sequence continues at coordinate 2,594 of JBBIJM010000013.1, read as the reverse complement.
ATGATGCGCTTGAGAGCTTCATCAGGTTTCTATATCCCGTCATGTTCTTGACGAGAAGGATTAGGTGCCTAAGCGAGTCCTTATCGGCCGGATTCCTGTCCGATCTGCTTCTCTTTGCCAGATAGGCCTCGCAGCCTATTATGGGCTTTATCCCGTATTTGTAAGCCTGCTGATAGAAGTCAACAATACCATGGATGTTTCCATGATCGGTAATGGCCAGGGCGGGCATCTTAAATTCTTTGGCCTTCTTGAAGAGATCATTCAGGCGAATAGTCCCGTCCAGCATACTATATTGGGTATGAACATGAAGATGTACGAAGTCGGAATGCTGCATGATTATGGTACCTAGGTCATTAATCTATCCAGTAGTTCGGGGCTTCTTTAGTTATTATCACGTCATGCACATGGCTTTCCTTAAGTCCTGCGGCGGTAATGCGAACAAAACGGGACTTATCTCTCAATTCCATAATTGATTTTGCTCCCAGGTAGCCCATCCCGGCCTTCAATCCCCCGATAAGCTGATAAATGCTGGCTGAAAGGGACCCCCGGAACGGCACCCTCCCCTCAATACCCTCCGGAACCAGCTTTAAATTACTCTCGATATCATCCTGGTAATAACGATCACGGCTGCCGATGTTCATTGATGCCAGGGAGCCCATCCCGCGATACACCTTATAACTTCTCCCCTGATAAAGGATTGTTTCTCCAGGACTCTCTTCGGTCCCCGCGAAAAGGCTGCCGATCATTACCGAGGCTGCACCTGCGCCCAGGGCCTTAACAATATCCCCGGAATACTTAATCCCCCCGTCTGCTATAACCGGGACACCTGCCTTGATTGCCGTGAGGCAGACCTCCATGATCGCCGTCACCTGAGGAACACCTACCCCGGCGATAATCCTGGTTGTACAGATAGAGCCCGGGCCCACCCCCACCTTCACCGCATCGGCCCCGGCTTCAATCAGGGCCTTGGCGCCGTCGGCGGTGGCGACATTGCCTGCGATTACCTCGATCTGCGGAAAATCTCTCTTCGTATCTCTGATGGCATCAAGTACATTTTGAGAATGGCCGTGAGAGGTATCAATTGCTATGACATCAACACCTGCATCGATTAAGGCCTTAATCCTCTCTTCTCGCTCTATGATTCCTACGGCGGCCCCCACCCTCAACCTGCCCAGAGAGTCTTTGCAGGCATTGGGATATCTCTTTACCTTTTCTATGTCCTTAATGGTAATAAGCCCCTTTAGATTGTATTCATCATCCACCACCAAGAGTTTTTCTATACGGTGCTGATGAAGCAGTTTCTTGGATTCCTCAAGGGAAATCGTTGAGCTTACCGTTATTAGATTCTCCTTGGTCATCACATTGGCAACGGGTTGGCTTACATTGTCTTCGAAACGCAGGTCTCTATTTGTAAGGATCCCGACCAATCTTTTATTCTTAACGACCGGAACCCCAGAGATCCGGTATTTGTGCATCAATTCAAGGGCGTAGGCGACGGTATTTTCCGGTTCGACGGTGATTGGGTCAACGATCATCCCGCTTTCAGACTTCTTGACCTTGTCAACCTCGAGGGCCTGCCTTTCGATGCTCATATTACGATGGATTATCCCAAGACCTCCCTCCTGGGCAAGGCAGATGGCCGTTCTTGATTCGGTAACCGTATCCATTGCGGCGCTTACTATGGGGATATTGAGTTTAATTTTTCTGGTGAGCATCGTTGCGGTATCGACGTCTCTGGGCATAATGGCGGAAAAAGCCGGCACGAGTAAAAGATCGTCGAAAGTAAGGGCCTCTTTAACGGCATGATCTGTCATTATTTAACCTCCTAAACAGGTTTGAATGTTATATTTATTCCCGTTTAAGGAAAGATAAAACTCTCCCTGGGCCGGGTCATGTTTCAAAAGAGCGGCCATCTGATAGTAGGCAGGACGGGAAAACCGGGCCGAAAAGGAATGACCTTTGACCTGGCAGTAGGGGACGTTGTCTTTGCTTACGTGAATGGTTTGAGGATCGAGAATCTCCTTCGTGCCGTCAGAGAGCAGCAATTCCACCTGCTCTCCTCCCTTCCCCGGTTGTATTTCTAATGATTTAACCACGTAAGGGGTGTCTTCCACCTCAAGATACCCTATTTCGGAACCGATCTCAACGTAGTATCGCCCGGTTTCGTCCTTTTTTAGATGTTCGTAGAAATACTTTACAATATCCTTTCTCCACATTTCCATTCCCTGGTAGAACCAGTTGCCTTCCTTATCGATGGCGATTCCGGAATCTGGACAACTTTTCAGAGAACTCATAGCAATTCCTTGCTTTAGCCTATCCTTCTGCTGTCGAGAATCAACGTGACCGGACCATGATTGATAAGTTCGATTTCCATCAAGGCCTGAAATTCTCCCGCAGCCAACTTCTTTACCTTGGCTACGGCCTGGGAAAGGAAGTGATCATAGATATCTTTGGCAGGCTCTGCCTCCAGGGCCTTGGTGAAGGAAGGCCTCCTCCCTTTTATGCAATCTCCCAGGAGGGTAAACTGGGAAATGACGAGCATTTCGCCATCGATATCCCTAAGGGACAGGTTCATCTTCCCTTGACCATCCTCA
>JBBIJM010000012.1:0-36414 GCA_037445955.1 Syntrophobacterales bacterium | reverse complement strand
CTTGCCGACGGCAAGCCCCGGGGCGCAGGCGATATCCTTCGGGGGAAGGGAGACCTCGGCGTAGTCGAGGATCGTGCCCAAGGGTTCTAAATTAAGCTCTTTGGCCCTTCTTCGGCTCATGAGGAGACCCGCCGCGCCCCCGTCGTTTACCCCCGGGGCGTTGCCCGCGGTGACGCTTCCCGGCCGGCCCGTCACGGTGCTTACATGGCCGAAAACCGGCGGGAGGCAGGCCAGAGATTCTCTCGTCGTCTCGGGCCGGGGGGCCTCATCCCGGTCGATCATCCGGGGGCCCCGGTCCCCCGGGGCAAGGAGGGGAAAGACCTCCGCGGCAAGGAGACCTGCTTCCCCGGCGGAGGCGGCGGCCTGCTGGGAGTGGAGGGCCCAATCGTCCTGTTCCTCCCGGGTGATGCCGAATTCGTCGGCCACCTCGGAGCCGTGGATCGCCATGTGCCGGTCGTAGAAGGGGCACCAGAGCCCGTCTTTCACCATCAGGTCTTCGACCGGTCTTGCCGGAAGCCCCATCCGGATTCCGAAGCGCATCTCGGGCAACCCGTACGGGGCGTTCGACATGCTCTCCTGGCCCCCGGCGATGCAGACCTCCGCCCGGCCCGCCCGGATCATCTGGGCAGCCAGATCAAAAGTCTTAAGGCCCGAGGCGCAGACCTTGTTTATGGTGATGCTGGGAACGGAAGGGGGGAGTTGGGCCAGAAGCGAGGCCTGGCGGCTGGGGACCTGACCTGAGCCGGCGGTGACCACCTGGCCCAAAAAGACGTAATCGATATGTTCCGGACCAATCCGGGGCGAAACCCGGCTTAAGAGTTCTTTGATCGAAAGGGCCCCGAGCTCGACCGCGGCGAGTCCCTTCAGCGCCCCGCCCAGCCTCCCGAAGGGGCTGCGGCAGGCGGCGACGAGAACGACCTCCCCATCTTTCCCCGAGAGGCGCCGGCGGGGTCGGCCCTTTTTCTCTACCCGGGGAAAGGAGAATTCTTCCGCCCGCCCCCCGGGGGGGGAAACGGAAAAGGGAAAAAAGAGGTCGCTAAGGCCCATCTCCAGCCTCCGGGGCTCCCTTTCCCCGCCTTTCCCCTCGGATCCCATCAACGACTCCCGCCGCAAAAGGTTTTGAGAAGTTCGAAAAATTGCCTTTTATAAGGCGCCCTTGCCATCTCGAACGAAGTGATCCCCGCTTCCGGGCCTGCGCTAGAGAGGCGGCAGGGCTTCTACAAACTCGACCTCCCGGGGCACCTTGTAGGCCGAAAGATACGTGCGGCAATGCCGCAGGATTTCCTTCTCGTCGATTGAGACACCGCATCTGGCCACCACCAGGGCCCGGACCACCTCGCCCCGGAGGAGGTCGTTTTTCCCCACCGCCCGGGACTCTTGAACCGCCCCGTGCAGCTCAAGAACCGCCTCCACCTCCCGGGGATAGACGTTGAAGCCGCTGGTGATGATCATCCGTTTCTTCCGGCCGGTGAGGAAGATGTAGCCCTCCCGGTCTATCCGGCCCAGATCCCCCGTATGGAGCCAGCCCTCCCGGATCACCTCCTCCGTCGCGGCCTCGTCCCGGAAGTAGCCCTTCATCACGTTTGCCCCCCGGACAACGAGTTCCCCTGTTTCATCGGGTGGAAGCTCTTTTCCCCGATCATCGACAATCCTGGCCTCGACCCCGGGGATGGGCACCCCGATGGATCCCAGCTTCTGCGGCATCCCGGGGCGGGCGACCGAGCAGACCGGCGAGGCCTCGGTAAGCCCGTAACCTTCCAAAAGCGGCACGCCGAACTTCCTCTCAAACAGGGGGATAAAGTCCGGGGGCATCGCCGCCCCGCCGGTAATGCAGAGCCTAAGCGAGGAAAGGTCGTATTTGGCCGTCTCCTCCTTAAGGACCATCCCGATAAAGAGCCGGGGCACCGCGGCCAGGTAGGTGACCCTTTCCCGCTCGAGGGCGGCGAAGATCCCCTCCAGGGTGAACCGTTCCATGAGGACGATTCCCGCGCCCGCGCCTATGGCGCCCAACAGGTTCGCCGCCGCCCCGAACGAATGGAACAGGGGGATGAGGGCCAGGGCCCGGTCCGCCTCGCTTCCTCCGATCACCTCCCGGACGAGCCTGGACTGGGTAAGGAGGTTTTCGTGGGTAAGGACCGCCCCGAGGGGCCGCCCGGTGAGCCCCGCGGTATAGATCATCACCGCGGGATCGTCTTTTTCCCGGGGAACCGGGGCGAGGGGGGCCGAATCAACCGGCAGTTCCTCAAAGGACAGGCCGCCGCCCGGGCCGTTAACAACTATGAGCTGTTCAACCAGGGGAAGGTTCAGGCGGATCTCTTCATAGCGTTTGGCAAGGCCCCCCTGGGTGATCAAGACCTTCGCCCCGCTGTTTTCCAGGATGTGCAAAAGCTCGTAGGCGGTGGCGTAGGAACTTATGGTAAGAGCCACGGCGCCGATCTTTACCGAGGCAAAATAGGCGATGACAAATTCGGGACAGTTGGGAAGCATGATCGCCACCCTGTCTTCCCGCTTGACTCCCAAACCGAGGAGGTTTCGACTGAAGGCGTTTACCGCCCGGTTGAGCTCTCCGTAGGTGTACCTTCGTTCATCGGCGATCAGGGCGGTATTTTGCCCCAGACTCGCCGCGGCCTCATCCAGGATGCGGGTTAGATTCATAGAGACTTATCCTTTCCTTACCCCCTCTTAGCACAGGAGCTTGCCCTTGCCAACAGAATTAACAGGGGCTTGCGCCCTGAGACAACATCCCCCGCGGCGGTTATTTTTGATTGCAATCGCCGGGGCCCATGATATTAAAGCGGCAGAGAGGGAGGCCCGGTGGAAAAGGATCGAGTCAACGATACGGGGAAGATCCCCCTTTCCGTTGCCGTCATCACCAAGAATGAAGCCAAGAGGCTCTCTGCCTGCCTTGCGTCGGTGGCCGGAGCGGATCAGATCGTCGTGGTGGACGCCCAGAGCGCCGATGAGACCGCGGCAATCGCCCGGGGCCTCGGCTGCGACGTCTTCGAAATCCCCTGGCGGGGCTTCGGACCACAGAAGCAGTTTGCCCTTGATCAATGCCGCAACCGGTGGATTCTTCTCTTGGATGCCGACGAACGGGTACCCGGGGAGACCTGGGAGGAGATCAGGCGGATCGTGACCGATCCCTCCCCCGGGGCCACAGGCTACCGCTTCCCCAGAAAAAATTACTTCCAGGGGAGATGGATCAGGCGGGCGGGCTTCTGGCCGGATGCGGTGGCCAGGCTTTTTCTCAAGGACAAGGGGCGGATGACCGAGACGATAATCCACGAGGCGGTGACCGTTGCCGGGGAGGTCCGGGGGCTTGCCTGCCCCCTGGTGCATCTGACGGAAGACCGTCTCCATCCGATTCTCGCCAAGATAAACGAATACTCCACCGCCGGGGCCGCCGAGGCCTATGCCCGAGGCAGGACCTCCACGATTTACGGGGCCTTCTTCAGGGCCGTCGCCGCCTTCCTGCACGGCTACCTGGCGCGAGGCGGGTTTCTCGACGGGAGGGAGGGATTCACCTTGGCCGTCCTCGACGGGATCAACAGGTTTTTTAAATACGCGAAACTCGCCGAGCTCGCAAGGGCCGAGGATAAAAGAGAAAAGGGGTAAATAAGAGATGGGCAGGATCCTGGTTACCGGCGCGGCCGGATTCATCGGTTTTCATCTCACCCGCCGGCTGCTTGACCGGGGGGAACAGGTGGTCGGCCTGGACAATCTGAACGACTACTACGACGTGACCCTCAAAGAGGCCAGGCTCGCCCTCCTCAAAGACGAGAGGTTCCGCTTCGTCAAGCTATCCCTTGAGGACCGGGAAGGGATCGCCGCCCTGTTCGCCGCCGAGGGCTTCGACGTGGTGGTCAATCTCGCCGCCCAGGCCGGGGTGAGGTATTCCCTGGTCAACCCTTCGGCCTATCTGAAAAGCAATATCGACGGCTTCCTCAATATCCTCGAGGGCTGCAGGCATTCCGGGGTGAGGCATCTGGTCTTCGCCTCTTCCAGTTCGGTCTACGGGGCCAATACAAAAATGCCCTTTTCCACCGCCGATAACGTCGATCACCCGGTCTCCCTCTACGGGGCAACGAAGAAGGCGAACGAACTTATGGCCCACGCCTACGCGAGCATCTATAAGCTTCCCTGCACGGGCTTGCGGTTTTTCACCGTTTACGGCCCCTGGGGCCGCCCGGATATGGCCCTTTTCCTGTTCACCAAAGCGATCCTTGGGGGATATCCCATCGACGTTTTCAATTACGGCCGGATGCGCCGGGACTTCACCTACATCGACGATATAGTGGAGGGGCTCATCCGGGTCATGGCGAGGATCCCTGCGGGAGATCCCGGCTGGTCCTCCGACCGGCCCAGCCCCGCGGCAAGCCTGAGCCCCTACAAGCTCTATAACATCGGCAACAACAATCCCGTCGAGCTTACCCGGTTCATTGAAATCATTGAGGCCTCTTTGGAAAAAAAGGCGACGCTGAACCTCCTTCCCCTCCAGCCCGGGGATGTCCAGGCCACCTATGCCGATATTGACGATCTGGCAGGCGACGTGGGCTTTTCGCCGCAAACGAAGATCGAAGAAGGGATCCCCAAATTTATCTCCTGGTACCGGGACTATTTCGGGCAATTACGGGGACAGGACGGACGGTAATTTCCGTCATCTGCCCTGTTGCCTCTCAAATAACGCAAGTCTGACCCCCATACCCCCACAAGATTTCTCAATATTCAAGTCTGACCCCCTAACTTTAATTCGTATTTTTTGATCTTGTAACGGAGCATCCTCTCGCTTATCCCCAGGATCTCCGCCGCTTTGGTCTGATGATGATCCGCCTTAGCCAGGGCGTCTGCGATAAGCCTCCGTTCCAGGTCCTCGACGGAATTTTTCAGTCCGCCCTCCTCCCTCTTCTCCTGGGTTCTCCCCGGCGGTCCCGGCTGGAAGGGAAGATCCGCCGTGATGATCACCTCTTCCCGGGAGATCACCACGGCCCGCTCGATGATATTTTCCAGCTCCCTGACATTTCCGGGATAATCGTATTTCATGAGCAGGTCTCTGGCTTCACTGGTGATCCCGTTTATTTTCCTGCCATTTTCCCGGCTGAACCTGGCCAGAAAATGATCGATCAGGCCGGGCAGGTCCTCTTTCCTCTCCCTGAGAGGCGGAAGGGAAAGGGAGATAACGTTTAGCCGGTAGAAGAGATCCTCCCGGAAGAGCCCCTCTTTGATTCCAGCCTCGAGATCCCGGTTCGTCGCGGCGAGGATCCGGACGTCGGCGCTTAACACCTGATTCCCCCCCAGTCTCTGGAATTCCCGCTCCTGGAGAAACCGCAGGAGCTTCACCTGCAGAGACAAAGAGATATCGCCGATCTCGTCTAGAAAAAGGGTGCCGCCGTCGGCCTCCTCTACCCGGCCGATCCTTCTTGCCGCCGCCCCGGTAAAGGCCCCCTTCTCGTGGCCGAAGAGTTCGCTCTCCAGCAGGCTTTCATGGAGGGTCCCGCAGTTTACCGTGATGAGCGGCTTTTTGGCCCTGGGGCTTAAGCTGTGGATCAGCCGGGCGAGGAGCTCCTTGCCCGTCCCGCTTTCCCCGAGGATCAAAACGGTGGTCCGGCTCCCCGCCACCCGGCTTCCCAGGCTGATCACCTCCTGCATCTTTCTGCTCTGGGAGACCATGTTGCCGATAGCGGCTTCCTTTCCCTGAAGTTCCCTCTGGAGAAGTTCTTTTTCCCTGATCAGGGTCCTCCTTTCCGCCACCCGGGCCAGGAGGAAGAGGAGGTCGTCGAAATCGATCGGTTTGGTGATATAGTCCAGGGCCCCTTCCTTCATCGCCTCCACCGCCGTCTCGACGGTTCCGAAGGCGGTTATGATCACCACGTCGATCTCCGGGTTGAGCCTCTTGACCTGTTTGAGCACCTCCATCCCGTTCATCCCGGGCATCCGGTAGTCCAGGAGGAGCAGGTCGTAATGGTTTTCCTCAACGGAAAGGAGGGCCTGTTCCCCGGTTTCCGCCTCGGAAACCAGATGGCCTTCTTTTTTGAGGAAAGAGGTAAGCAGGTCCCTCTGGGGTTTTCCGTCTTCTACGATGAGCATCCTTAGCTTCTGCATCCCCCTAATCCTTTCCATTGGTCTTTTTCGCAGGCAGGATCACCTCGAAACGGGTGCCCTTTCCGGGAGAGCTGGTAACCCCGATCTCGCCACCGTGTCCCTTGATGATCTCATGGGCCAGGGAAAGCCCCAAGCCCAGTCCCTTTTCCTTGGTAGTGTAGTCGGGGCTGAATATCTGCTCCATCTCCGCCGGGGCCATGCCGCAGCCTGTGTCTTCGATGCTCAAAACCAGGAAATCGCGGCCGTCCGGCCTTATCTCAACCCTGATTGCGCCCTCTTTGGCAATCGATTCCATGGCGTTTTTAAAGAGGTTCAACAGGGCCTGCTTGAGCTTGTCCAAATCCATGGGAATCGGCCAGGACCTGCCGCCCCAATGGGTTGTGATCTTAATGCCCCGGCTTTTGGCCTCCTCGCCGATTAAATCGATGATCTTTCCGACAACGTCCTCGACGGGATAACTCCTGAGCTCCAGGCGGCGGCTGCGGGAGAAGCTCAAGAATTCATCGATAATCCCGTCGAGACGGTTTATCTCGTCCTTGATGATCCCGGTGAACGAGTCGAATTCCTTCCTTTTTTCCTCGGGCTCCGGCATGAATTCCCGGCGCAGCCGCTGGCTCGCCATGCTGATGGCGTTCAGAGGATTGCGGATCTCGTGGGCCACCCCCGCGGCGAGCTGCCCCAGGGAAGAGAGCCTCTCCGCCTTTTCCAGGCGTCTTTCCATCTCGACGATACCGGCCAGATGCCTGTTTTGCGTCCGGTAGAGAAACCACATGGCCAAAAGGGCGACGGCGACGATGAAAGACATGAAGATAAAGAGGTTTCGGCGGTTCTTCTTTAAGATCACCTCGGTCCCGGCGAGATCGATGCCAAGACGGGCAATTCCTACAATCTTCCCCTGGAGCGTCAGGGGGCAGGCGAGATCGAGGATGTTTTTGCCCTGATCGACGATCTTGCGGCTCTGGATGTTTCTCTTCCCCTGCAGGATCCCTTCCTCGTCCATTTCGTCCGCCGGCCAGGGGGCGGGGAGGGGACCGGAACGGCCCAGGAGCAGCCGGCGGTCGCTTAAGAGGACCAGGTAAAGGAGACCCTGGCCCTGGCCTTCCCCGATCTTTTCCAGGGCCTTCTCCACTGAAATCCTGGTGATCCAGTAGCGGATATCTTCCTTCGTAAGGACGATGAGCACCGTTCCGCTTTCATCGGCCCTCCGCAATAGCAGGTAGGCCAGTTTCTGCTCCCCTCCCAGCTGTTTGATCCGGTTGAGGTTCAGCTTCCCTTCGGACACCCGGGTGCCGTCTTCCAGGATCATGGCCTGGGGGGAGCGGCTCTGCAGGACGGCCCGCTCCCGGCGGTCGAGGAGGGCAATGAGCCAGATGCCCTGCTCCTGTGCGTATTTCGTCAGGGTATCCTGATCTATTTTTTTGGCCTTCCACAGGTCGTCGATCTTCCGGCCCGCCTCGGCCAGGGCGTTGGTAAGCCACTTGTGCGGGAGAAAGGCCTCGTTTTCCAGAGGCTCGAAGTCGTCAACGCCGCCCCGGCGATGGGCGATGATAAGGCTCTCCAGGTTTTCCTGGGCCAGCCTCTGGACCACGCCGATCAAGTTCAGGCCCTGGTTTTCCATGAAACCCTGGAGGGTAAGGTCGCTGCGCCTCAAATCCATGACCCCCATGACGAGAATCAGGGCGATAAAAACGGCGCAAAAGACCGCTACCGCAAGGGGTTGCAGAAATCGCCTCCTCTTGCCGTTTGTCTCCGGCCTGGGGAGGCCTCTCCCCGCCGGATTAAGGAAGGTTTTTTTCTTGAGGTTCTGGAACGAAAAATTCATCGTTGGTCCTTGAGCGATTATTTTCGACAATTATGTCGAAGAGGCCGCCTCCGGCTGCATTACTATAACGCCTTGAATACAAAGAGCAATATCCTAATGACCCGGACATTCCCCGACATTTATTGCCGTCTATCTCCCCGGTCTTAGGGGGCGAGCATTTTCTCTTAACTAGAAATCTCAATTAGTTACACTATATTGTGCCGTCTGGCACAACTTGTGCTTAAATATCTTTACCATTAAGTTAATAACCGGCAGCCCCCGGGCAGGGCCACCGGAAAAGCGTAAACAGTATCTCTTCCTTCCTCCTCAAGCCGGGGGGGTCTTCAAGACCTCCCCGGCTTTTTTTGCCTGCCGCAGCCGGCGGGCCTCGATCTCCCGTTCCCCGCCCCGGCCGGAGGGCACGTAGAACCGGTCTCCCCGGGCGGCCAGGGGCTCGGGCAGATATTCCTGGGAAACCCAGGCGTCTTTATAATCATGGGCATACTTATAACCCCGCCCGTAGCCCCATCCCTTCATCAGGGCGGTCGGGGCGTTTCTCAAATGGAGGGGCACCGGGAGGCTGCCGGTTTCATCGATTACCTCCTGGACCTTGCCCCAGCCCACATAAAGGGCGTTGCTTTTCTCCGCACAGGCCAGATACACCGCCGCCTGGGCCAGGGCCAGTTCTCCTTCCGGCCTTCCGATAAACCGGAAGGCCTCCATCGCCGCAACGGCCACCTCCAGGGCCTGGGGGTCGGCGTTGCCTACATCTTCCGAGGCGAACCGCACCATCCGCCGGGCGATATAAAGCGGGTCTTCTCCCCCCGCAAGCATCCGGCCGAGCCAGTAGAGGGCCCCGTCGGGATCCCCCCCCGCATGCTCTTATGGAAGGCCGAAATCAGGTTGTAATGTTCCTCGCCGTTTTTGTCGTAGAGGAGGGCCTTTCTCTGGATGGCGCCCTGGATATCCTCAAGGGAAAGGGTGGGATCCCCGCCCCGGCCGGCGGCGATTTCGGCGGCCGCCTCGAGATTGTTCAGGGCCGCCCGGGCGTCCCCATCGGCCGCTTTGACAAGGTGGGAAAGGGCCTCCGGGGAAACATTAAGGAAGAGCCGCCCGAGCCCCCTTTCCTGATCCGCAATTGCCCGCAACAAGATAGTTCGCAAGGCCTCCTCCGAGAGGGGCTGGAGGATAAAAACCCGCAGGCGGGAGAGGAGGGGAGAGATCACCTCAAACGAGGGATTCTCCGTGGTCGCCCCGATGAGGATGATCTCGCCCGTCTCTACATGGGGGAGCAGGGCGTCCTGCTGGGCCTTGTTGAACCGGTGGATCTCGTCGATGAACACCACGGTCCTTTCCCGGTGAAAGCGCCACCTTTCCCGGGCGGTATCGAGGGCGGCCTTGATCTCCTTGATTCCCGAGAGGACCGCCGAGAAACTCAAGAAGTGGAGGGGGGGATCGGTCTCTTGCGCCAGAAGCCTGGCCAGGGTCGTCTTGCCCACCCCCGGGGGCCCCCAGAGAATCAGGGAAAAGAGCCTCCCCGCCTTCCGGGCGGCAACAAGGAGACTACCTTCGGCCAGGAGATGATCCTGACCCAGGTACTCCTTCAGATTAGCCGGCCTCATCCTCTCGGCAAGAGGCCTCCTTTCCTGATCAGCCTGGGGTTCGTCGAATAATTCCACAGTATTTACCGCAAAACTCCCCGGAGGTTCAAATCTCCCGGCGGCCTAAAAAACCGTCGTTTCTCCGGTACCAGAAATCCGGCGCCAGCCGGTACAAAAGCCGGGAGAAGGGCCCGATATACTCGTTTTGACGCCGGTCGAACTGGATGGCCTGGATGACCATTTCCCTGATCTCCTCTTTGCTTCCCCCCTCGTTGAAGATCCGGTAGGCGCAATTAAACAGGGGGCTATACATGTTTTTCTTCTCGAGATAACGGGCGACGTTTCTAACGGTGTTGGGCCCCTCCGGCAGACCGTCGATCCTCTCCAGAACCCTAAGGTGGGTTTCGATCGGATTCCCGTTGAAAAGCTCGTAGAAATACTTCCCGTAACGGTAATTCTTGCTTGCCTCGGAAGAGAGGGTGACATACATGTCCCCGACCCCGGCCTGGCTGAAGAAGGCCTGGAAGCTTCCCCCAAGCACCCGGCTTAAGGCCCTCACCTCGACCCCCGCCCGGGCGAAGATGGTACCGGGGATGCTGTCGCCGAGCTTGAGAGAATCGCTTAAGCCCTTGATGTTGGCGGCGATATTCTTGAGCGCCCCGCAGGCCTCGACCCCTACCATGTCGAAGTTGTAGTAGGAATAGAGCTCCCGCCGGTTGAACTTGATGATCTCGTCCCGGATGAAATGGGCGATCTTTTTTTTGCCGGCGATGGTGAGACAGACCGGATTCCCCAGGGCGATATCGACATCGAAAAAGGGGCCGCCGATACAGACGACCTCGTATTTGTGTTTGAGCTGATAGAGGTGGCTGTTGATCATCTGGGAGGGGGTGATGAGTTCTCCCGTCTTCTCATCGGCGATGAGGCCCTTGATTGGGGAGATGAAACAGGTTCCCCCTTCCTTCTTTTCGACAAACGGCTTGAGACAGTCGAGTATTTCCCTGAGACGGTGCATGGTTACGCTGAGGATGATGATATCGTGATCGGCGATAATCCGCTCCAGGTCGTTTACCGCATGGACCCGCGGGGAGAGCCTGGGAACCCGGTCCAGCCCGCCCAGTTTGGAGGCGAGATCAGAGGTGAGGTGTTTCGGGTTCAGCCTCTCCCGGTTGATCGCCCGGCAGATATCGCTGTCATGATAATAAAGGGTGACCCTCCTCTTGTCCCGGCCGAACTTGTAGGCAAAAGCCGTCCCGAGACGGCCGGGCCCGAGGATCGCGATTCTGGTGGTGTCTAAATCAATCATTCTCTCTTGATCCGGCCTGGGGATTCCCTTTCCCTAAAGCAGCTCCCGGGCAATGACGATCCTCTGGATTTCCGAGGTGCCCTCGTAGATGGTGGTTACCCGGGCATCCCGATAGAGTCTTTCCACCTTGAAATCTTTAGTATAGCCGTAACCGCCGTGAATCTGGAGGGCCCGGTAAGCGGCCCGGTTGGCCGCCTCCGAGGCGAACAGCTTGGCCATCGAGGCCTCCTTGGTGAAGCCAAGACCGGCGTCCTTCCGGCGCGCGGCGTGGAGGGTCAGCTGCTCGGCCGCCTCTTGCTCCGTTGCCATGTCGGCGATCATCCACTGGATCCCCTGAAACGAATTGACCGCCTTGCCGAAGACCCGACGGTCCCTGGCATATCTTATCGCCTCATCGAGACAGGCCCTGGCAATGCCCGTGGCCTGGGCGGCGATCCCGATCCGGCCGCTGTCCAAGGCCGCCATGGCGATCCTGAATCCCTGGCCCTCCTTACCCAGGAGGTTCTCCTTCCTGATGGGACAGTCCTCAAACAGGAGCTCTACGGTGTTCGATGATCTCAGCCCCATCTTGTCTTCCGTCCGGCCTACGGAAAAACCCGGGGTGCCCCGCTCTAAAATGAAGGCGGAGAAGGTTTTCCCGGTCCTCTCGGGGACGCGGGTCCGGGCGGCCAGGATCAGAAAGTCCGCGTAGGCCCCGTTGGTGATAAAGGCCTTGGACCCGTTGATCAGGTAATGGTCGCCGTTATCCTCGGCCCTGGTTGTGATGCCGCCGACATCGGAGCCGGCCCCGGGCTCGGTGACGGCAAAGGCCCCGGTGATCCGGCCCTGGGCAAGGGGCGGAAGATAATTCCTCTTTTGCGCCTCGGAACCGAAAAGGAGGATCGGATCGGCGGAGAGGTTGCAGACGGACATGGTGACCGAGGCCGAGGCGCAGGCATAGGCTATCTCCTGAAGGGCCAGCACATAACTTACCGCCCCGGCGCCGGTGCCCCCGTACTCCGGCGGGATCATCATCCCCATCAGGCCTAAGGAGCCCATCTTTTTTATCACCTCGAGGGGAAAGACGCCCTCCTGGTCCCGTTTATGGGCGTAAGGTTCCAGCTCCTTCCCGGCAAACTCCCGGGCCATCAACCGGATCATTTCCTGTTCCGCCGAAAGAAGAGTCATCTTGAGACCTCCTTTGTTCAAGGGACATACAAAACCACGAGAAGTTTCGTCGTCTCCGCGGTGGGATTGCTCATTTCGTGATGCAGGATCGAGTTGAAATGGATGTTTTCTCCCTTGGCCAGGGCGGTTGTGTTGTCCCCTACCTTAATCTCTAATCCCCCTTTCAGGACGAAGATGAACTCTTCCCCCTCGTGATGATAAAGGACGCCCCGGTGCTTTGCCTTGGGTTCGATCGAAACCAGATAGGCCCGGAGGTGCTGATCCGGCTTCGGCTGGGTCAAGGGGGTGTAAGCGTACGAAGTCACCCGCTTCCTGTGGCTCCTGGCCCGGTCCTGGGATACCCTGGATTCCCTGTCGCCTTCGAGCTCATCGGGGCTCAGTTTCAGGACCTTGCTCAACTGGATGATAAGCCCAACCGGCGGGACCATCCCGTCTTCTTCGAGACTCTGAAGCACCTCGACCAGATAGCCGGTTTCGTGGGCTAGATCATCGAGGGTCATCCCCAGCCTTTCACGTCTTTCCCGCATCCTCCGTCCGAGGGATATGACAGCGTTTTTCTTTCTCGTCATAGCGGATCCTTCAAATGAGTGAAATTAACAAAGAGGGGCCCTGAATATTTGAGGGCTTCTTAAGTATTAAAGCCTTCTATTTTTTTCGGGTCAAGTATAGAGAAAGGGGGCAAGAGGTGTCAAGGATAAAACAATCCGGGGGGAAAGATGGTCAAGCAACGGCTTGCTCCTTGACAAAAGGGCCGCCTTGAGGGAAGAAGGAAGGCGCCAATAGAGGTTGCCTACGGCCCTCATTAATTTAAAATATCAGAAAGGCAAGGTATGAAGATCGAACATTTCAGCGAAGTCCCGGAAACTTCCCCGGTGGAGGGGATAACAAAGAAGGTCTTAATCGGCGCCCCCCAGGGGGCGGAGAACTTCGTCATGCGCCTGTTTGAGCTCAAGCCCGGGGTCTCCACCCCTTATCATGAACACCCATGGGAACATGAGGTTCACGTTCTTTGCGGCTGCGGTTTCGTCCGCGATTCATCCGGCGGGGAATCCGCCCTGGCCCAGGGGTATTCGGTGTTTGTGGCCCCGGGGGAAGAGCATTGCTTTACCAATAACGGCCGGGAGATCTTAAGATTTATCTGCGTCATCCCCGCCGCTTACGAAGGATGAACCAAAATGGCGGCCGATCCTTTCCTTTAGCCCCGCAAGGAGGCGATAGGAGGTCAGGTCATACTTAAGGGGGGTGATGGAGACGAACCCCCTTTTTAAGGCCTGGACATCGGAGGTGGTGTCTCGCGGATCAGCGATGACGGTTTCTCCGTCCAGCCAGTAGTAGATATTATCCCGGGGGCTTACCCTTTTGGCGAACTTCTCTTTGAAGTGACTTTTCCCCTGATGGGTCACCAGGACCCCCCGGATCTCCTCCTCCGGCAGGGCGGGAACGTTGACGTTGATCACCGAATTCTCTTCCAGGGGGTTTTCGCCGATAAACTCCACCATCCTCCGGGTAAAACGGGCGGCAAAAGAGAAATCCGCTTCCCGATGGGTGTTCAGGGAGACTGCCAGAGAGGGGATGCCCATGATCACCGCCTCGGTGGCCGCGGAAACCGTTCCCGAATAGATCACGTTCGTACCCACGTTGGCCCCGAGATTTATCCCCGAAACCACGAGATCGACAGGCTTATCGGAGAGTTCTCTGACCCCTATCTTGACGCAATCCGCCGGCGTTCCGGCGACGGCATACCCTAAAAACCGCCCGTTTTTCCTGGCCGGGCGGACCATCAGCGGCCGAAACACGGTAATGGCGTGGCCTACGGCGCTCTGCTCAACCTCCGGGGCCACAATCAAACAGTCAAACCCCGCTGAGAGCTCGTCATACAGCGCCCCGAGCCCCCGGGCATATATCCCGTCATCGTTGGTAAGTAAAATCCTCAATCTCTCCTCCCGCAGCCGGGACCGGATCCCCACCGGGCGTTGAAGTGAATTTTTCAGGCAGCATAGCCCCTTTCCCCGGAATCGTCAATAGCGGGAAAGGCAGGATCCCGGGGAGCTAAAGGCGGCCTGGGATCTTGATGGCGGCAATTTTTTCAGATCTATCCCCGCGGTCGAAGGGACAATGGACGTTTTGCCTTCCCCCTGCCTGGAATATTTCCCTTGACTTAATCCCAAGCTGCTTTATAGCTTAACCAGCGGGCTTGGCCGCCGGAGGGTTTTGAATATTTAAGATCTGATCTAAGCGAGGTCTTTCAATGGCAAAGGAGGACAAGATGATACTGAAGCAGATAAGCATTTTCATCGAAAATTCCCCCGGACGCCTCTATGAGGTAACTAACATGCTGGGGGAGGCGGGGATAAACCTGCGGGCCTTGAGTCTGGTGGATAAGGGAGATTTCGGGGTTCTGCGGCTGCTCGTTTCGGATATAGTAACCGCCCGGCGGATCATGATGGAGAAACAGATGCCCGCCCGGGTGGACGACGTGGTTGCCGCCGAGATCGAAGACACCCCGGGCAGTTTGGCCAGGATCCTTCAACCCCTGGCAACGGCCCATATCAATGTACTTTATATGTATGCCTTTGTCGGTTTCAGTACCGGCCGGGCGGTGATGATCTTCAAGTTCAGCGACAACGGCAAGGCGATAAAGGTTCTCCAGAAGAGCGACGTTAAGCTCCTCGATGCGGAAACCTTCGCCCGGATAGAAGCAAAGGTCTGACCCCCTTCCCCGAACCTTTGAGAGCCGGAAGATCCCGGCCTCCCGGGCGCCTCATCCTGCCTTTCTTGGCCCGCTGGCTAAGGCCCTTCGTCGATTGTGGTTTTTAATTTTTCGGCGGTACGGCACAGCGCCGGAATGACTTGGAGAAGCCTTTCCTCTCCCAGAGAGGAAAGGAACCCGACTACCCACAAGATAAGAGGGAGCCCCCTTTTGTTGTCCAGGGCGCAGGCGGCGGCATTGATGCCGGGAAGATACTCTTCCCGGTCCAGGGCGTAACCCTGCCTGCGGACAAGATCAAGTTCGGCCAGATAATCCTCCTCTTTTCCGACAAAACAGGGGGTGTATGATTTAAGCCCCTGTTTTCTGATTAATTGCACCGCCTCGGCGTCTTTTTTGCGGGCGAGCAGGGCCTTACCCACCGCCCCGGCGAGAAGGGGAATCGAGGTCCCGGCGGGAGCGGATATCTTCAAGACGCCCGGCCCTTCCGCCGAGGCAATGATGATCACCCTGGTCGAGCTCTGAAATCCGAGGAAAACCGTCTCTTGCGCGACATCCCGCAGGTTTACCAGATCCGCCGCCGCCTTTTCGCTGATCCAAAAGGGGTTCCAGCGGGAAAAGGCCAGCTCCCCGATCGCCGGGCCGAGGATAAACCCTTTTTTCCCGGGCAACTGGGCCAGGAGAGCAACCTCGATTAAGGCCTGGGTCAGTCCGTAAACGGTGCTCTTGCCCAAACCCAGCTCCCTTGCCAGATCACTGATACCTAATTCCTCCGAGGATCGGGCAACGGTGGTTAACAGCTCAAAGGCCTTCTTGACCGCCGGGGCCCGGTAACCTTTATCATGAAAGGCAGTTGTCATATTGTTCTCCATGCTGAACGTTTGGCGTAATATACCAGTTTCAACCGGCCTGTCAAGAGCCAGGCCAATCCCCGGTCTTATTTTATATCATCATAATATTAAATATAAATAAAAATATTTCCTTGACAGCATAATTAATTTTGCTAACATGTCGAAAAAGGCATAGTTCACCATAGTGAATAGGGAGGGATTATGAAGATAAGCAAGATCATGGAAGGCCCCCGGGACGGCGAGGTGCGCTGTCTGGCCTGTTTTACCCGCTTCTGGCCGAAAATGGGTGCCGGGCGGGCCGCCTGTCCCAAGTGCGGCATCGAATGGCGGATCTCCTGGCCTTATCCCCGCACGGCCAAGGTGCGGGGTCCGGTCTGGGAGAGCTATGTCGGCGAGAGCCAAAAGGTCGAGGGAAAGGAGTCGAAATGAGCAACTCAAGAAAGATCGCCTACATCGACTTGACCAGGGGGGAAATCGAAATCCAGGATATCCCCCTGGCCTTAAGAAAGAAATATCTGGGCGGCCGGGGCCTTGACGCCTATCTCCTCTACCGGAACACCCCCGCCGGTTGCGATCCCCTCGGGCCGGACAACGCGGCCATCGTCAGCGCCGGGCTGCTCGTGGGAACCCTCGCCTCATCCTCCTCCCGGACCCATGTGATGGCCAAATCCCCCCTTACCAATTATCTCGGCTCCGCAAATATGGGCGGTTTCTTTGCCCCGGAGCTGAGATGGGCGGGTTTCGATCATCTCGTCATCCGGGGAAGGGCGGCAGAGCCCGTCTATCTTTACATCCACGACGGCCTGATCGAGATCCGGAAGGCCGGAGGGATCTGGGGGGCCGGGGTGTATGAAACCCAGGACCTGCTCCGCAAGGAGCTCAAGGACGAAGAGACCCAGATCCTCTGCATCGGGCCCGCGGGGGAGAAGCTTATCCGCTATGCCAACGTGATGACCGGCAGGAAGAATGCGGCGGGCCGGACCGGGATCGGGGCGGTGCTGGGATCTAAGAACCTCAAGGCCATCGCCTGCCGGGGAACCCTGGACATCCCGATCGCCTGCCCCCAGGAAGCCCTGGAGTATAACAAGAAGGCGATAGATCAGGTGATTTCCACCAAGGTCTCCCAGATCATGCAGCGGTGGGGGACCCCCTTCATCTACGGCGTCACCAACACCACCGGACTCGTCCGGGTGAGAAATTTCCAGACGAACCAGCTCTCCCACAGCGAGGATATCGAATGCGAAAACATGGATAACTATTCCTTCGGGATGGAGGGCTGTTTCGGCTGTCAGGTCCACTGCCGCCATCGGTATCTCATCAAGGAGGGTCCCTATGCCGGGACTTACGCCCAGGGGCCGGAATACACGTCCCAGGGGGCCTTCGGCGCCGAGGTGGGCTGCCGGAGCATGATGACCGTTCTGGTGGGGAACCATCTGGTCAACGATTACGGAATGGACACCCTCGAGGTGGGGAGCATGATCGCCTGGGCGATGGAGCTCTATGAAAAGGGGATCATCACCGATCAGGACACCGGAGGTCTGAAGCTCACCTGGGGGAATGACGAGGCGGTAATAGAAATGATCGGACGAATCGCCCGCCGGGAGGGTTTGGGGGATATCCTGGCGGAGGGACCGTTGCGGGCGGCGGAGCGTCTCGGCCCGGAAAGCAAGAGATATCTGATCCAGGTCAAGGGGATGAGCAACCTGCATTCGGACGAAAGGCCGACCCCGGCCCTGGCCTTGAACGTGGCCGTCGCCTCCCGGGGGTCCGACCACCTCCGGGGCCGGCCGGCCATCGATCTCTACAATCTCCCCCTCCCGGTGATCGAGGGGGTTTACCGCAATCCCGACGGCTACCGGGGGCCGCTGGTAAACGACTACACCTCCTACACCGGGAAACCCAGGATGGTGATGTGGCAGGAGCTAGTCTATATGGCCGTGGACAGCCTGGGGATCTGCAAGTATCACACGGTGTTCTTAAGTCCGAATCACCTGGCCTTCGAGGAGTTTTCCCGGCTGATCGAGCTCAACTGCGGGTTTAAACTTTCCCCTCTTGACCTCTGGCACATCGCCAACCGGACCTACACGATCGAGAGGCTCTTTAATATCCGGGAAGGGCTGAGGCGCAACGACGATTGGCTCCACGACCGCTACTTCGACGAGCCGGTAAACGCCGGCCTGCCCGTCGTCAAGGGCCGGTGTATCGACCGGGAAAAGTTCACCGAAATGATCGATGAATACTACCGGCTCCACGAATGGGACCAGCAGGGGATTCCCACCAAAGAGCTCCTCGAACGGCTTGAAATCGACGACCTGGAGGGCAGGGGGGAGAAGGAATTGACGAGGATTTAGTTCAAGGAGATGATTTATGACTACCAAAATGCTGACGGTGGATCCGGAAAGATGTACCGGCTGTAGGCTTTGCGAGCTCGTTTGTTCGGTCAGGCATACCGGGGCAAGCAACCCCGCCCGGGCGAGGATCCGGGTGATCAAGTGGGAAAACGAGGGGTTCTACCTGCCGGTGAAGTGCCAGCAGTGTCAGGATGCCCCCTGCCAGGCGGTTTGTCCCCGGGGCGCCATCTATCGGGACCGGGCGCTGGATCGAATCCTGGTCAACAAAGAGGCCTGTATCGGGTGCCGCTCCTGCGTCCTGGCCTGCCCCTTCGGGGCCATGGGCTGGGATGGGGCGCTGGGGGAAGTATTCAAATGCGATCTCTGTTTGGGCGATCCCCAGTGCGTTCGCTTCTGCGATATGAAGGCGGTGGACTACGTGGAGGCCAAGAAGATTCAGCCTCTCAAGATGCGGGAGGCGGCGGAAAACTATTCGGAACTGATGAGAAGGCACGGCGGCCCGTCCGCCTGAGGTCCAGATGAAGATCGAGCTCGAAATCCTGGGGATGCCCAATCTCGCCGGCCTGATCGGCAAGAGAACCCAGATTGAGTTTCCAGGAAAAACGGTTAAAGACCTGATCGAACTTTTGAAAACAAAACACGGCAGAAAGGCGGGGGATCTCCTGGGGAACAGCCGGGGAGAGCTCGACGAGACGATTCAGATCCTGCTCAACGATTCCTTTCTGCCCCGGGAGGAGGTTTCCTCCCGACTCCTGGCCCCCGGAGACCGGATCAAATTCCTCCTCCTGGTAGGCGGGGGCTAGTTTCGTTAAGCCCCGGGAGATGATCTCAGACCCCGCGGCTTACTTAAGCAGGAAATAGAGGCGGATGATTTCCGCGACACTCCAGGCCTGGGCGATGCAACCGTCGGGCCCGTAGGGGGGATCCCCGGAAAAGATCTCCGAGACCGTGCCGACCCCGGCCTCTTCAAGATGAAAAGCGAGAAAGGTCCTGAGCCACCGCAAAAGATCGCCCCTGACCTCTCCGGAATCCGAGGCCGCCTTGAGGCAGGCCTCGCCGTAATGTCCCATCAGCCAGGGCCAGACGGTCCCCTGATGATAGGCCCCGTCCCGCTCGGCGGGAGTTCCCTGATAGCGGCCCCGGTAGGCGGGATCTTCCGGCGCCAGGGTCCTAAGCCCCCTCGGGGTGAGAAGGGATCTCGTCACCGCCTCTACCACCGACTTCTTCTGGCCGGCCGCCAGGGGCGAATAGGGCAGGGAAACGGCCAGGATCTGGTTCGGCCTGAGGGAAGGATCGAGGGCTCCCCTAGAGAACACATCGCCCAGATAACCGAGTTCCTCCCGCCAGAAGGTCCGGCTGAAGGAGCCCCCGGTCCTGGCGATGGAATCGTCCAGGGCCGGTTCGGGGTCGGAAAAGCGGCCCGCCAGCTCCCGGGCAAAGCACAGGGCGTTGTACCAGAGGGCGTTGATCTCAACGGCGCAGCCGAAACGGGGGGTCACCGGTTTGCCCTCGACTGTCGCATCCATCCAGGTCAGATGGGTCGCCGCCGTTCCCGCCTCGAGCAGACCCTCCCCGGTGAGACGGATGTTGAAGCCGGTGCCCGCGGAAAAGGCCCTGATTATCCTTTTCATCGCCGGGAAGAGCTCGTCTTTAAGGTCTTGCGGTTCTCCTCCCGCCAGGAGGTACTGCTGGCAGGTCCAGAAGAGCCAGAGGGAGCTGTCCACCGTATTGTAGGGGTTTTCTCCCCCGTCCTCGGCAAAGAAGTTGGGCAGCAGCCCCCCCTTCTCCTCGAGGGCAATCCGGATCAGGATCTCGAGTCCTTCTTTCAGCCGGCCCGTTGTAAAGCAAAGACCGGGCAGGGCGATGAGACTATCCCTCCCCCAGTCGGTAAACCAGGGGTAGCCGGCGATGAGAGTTTTTCTTGCCGAGGGCGAGGTTATGAGAAATTGTCTTGCCGCCTTAAGAAGAATAATGACCTTATTCCGATCCTCCCCGGCAAACCCTGCGGATATCCGGGCATCCTCCCGGGCCTCCTCCTGGCGCCTCTTCTCTTCATCAGACCATATCTGGGCGAGTTTTAGTTTCGGGGGTTTGAGGGATGCGGAGACCATGACCCGGGAGTCCCGATCCACCTGGATCGTAACGGTCCCCGGCAGAAAGAGATCCTCCCTGAAATCGTATCCCCTCTGTCGCTCCTTTTCGTATTCGAAGTTGTAGTACCAGAGGGCCCGGGGCTCGAAGGAGCTTTGAAGATCGGTGATGAGGAAGAATTCCGGCAGCTCGGGACAGGGCCTGATCCGAAACCCGTTTTCAATGACCTCCACCTCGGGATTGAGGGAGCGATCCTCTCTGGCCAGGCCGTGGTAGCCCCGGAAGGCCAGAAACGGCTTGAGCCGGATCAGCCCCGGCCGGGGGAGGTTTCGGAGCCGGTATTCGATAAGGAGCCTTGGCTCCCCGCAAATCATCCGGGGCGATTTGGCGATCTCACCCCCGGCACAGCCATAGGTGAACCGGGGAGACAGGCCGAAGGACACCTCGGTTAAATTAAAGGCCTGCTCGGGAAAGAGAACCCCCGGATACTGATGCCGGCTTAAGAAATATTCGTCGTCCCCCACGACCAGGGAGTCCTCGAGCTTGGAGAGGATTACCTGTCTTCCGTGGGGCGCGCCGAGATTGGCCACAAGGAGTCCGTGATATTTCCGCCGGTGACAGTTGTCAAGACAGCTTGAGGCGTAACCGCCGGTCTGGTCGCACTCCAGCCATTCGCGGGTTTTGAGGCCGGGCGAGTCGCTCTTTACCTCAAGGCGGATAAGGTCCATCGTTTAGAGGTCAGTTCAGGTTCATCACGTCGATGCCGGCGGGGATGCGAAATTGGAAAAGGCCCTCCGCCAGTTTCGGGTTGAAAACCAGGTTGCGAAACTCTATTCTCGTCGTATTTCCGGCAAAGTCGCCGAAGGTAATCTGGCGCATCCCGTAGTTTGTCTTATCCACCGTCAGGGTAAACCGTTCGATCCCCAGGGCGGCGTCTTTAGGGACGAGGGTCAGGAGATGGTTCCCCTCCCGGTCGGTTTTCTGGGTCGGCCGGGTGATCTCAAAGTCTTCGGTGAGCCTGCCCAGGCCGGTGAGGAATCTCACCGCCAGCCGGGATTGAATCATCCTCTCGGTCTCCTGCAGATAGACCAGCTTGTCTTCAGGAAGAAAGAGCCAGGTTTTCTCCGGGTTGATCACCAGGAGCTTGCCTTTGGGTCTGGTGTATTCCCATCTCATCCGCTTGGGATGTTTGAAATAAACCGTGCCTTCCTCTATTTCGGTCCTGTTTGCCGCCTTAAGGAAAGACTCCTGGATGAAACGGGCCCGGAAATCGCTTGTTGCTTCATAGCGGCCCTGGATCTCCCCGACGATCTGAGGGAGGGTTAGCTCGGCGCCGGCCGGCCCCGCCTGCAGGATGGTCCAGGGGAAAACCCCTCCGACAGCCAGTAAACATACGATTAATATCTTGAAATAATCTTTTTTCCGCATCCCGTCGCCTGTTAGTTTTTTGGCATAATTTATATCCCGTTGATAACTCGTTCCGCAGGGAAAAGCTAAGCCTTGAATTCCGATACAAATCTTCTATCTATATGTTATTGTTGCGTTTTATGAGCTGCCTATCCTTTGGGCAATCCGGTAAAAAAGGACCAGATTCGATGGCTTAAGGAACTTGTCGACAGGTTTGTAAACAGCCATTTCCACACCCCTGTGGATTTCAGAAGGCGGCCAAGTCTCCAGGTTCCTGACGGCGTTTTTCAGGGCCAGATCTTCATCCGCCAGTGGAAGGGGTCATCCTTGCGGCCGTACTGGATGTCCATAATCTCCCGATAGAACCTCTCCGTCCGGCTGCCCGCCTTGCCCTGGCCGATCGGATAGTCGCACCCCTTGTAATGAAGCAGGCCCACCGGCGAGACTACCGCCGCGGTTCCCGAGGCAAACATCTCCGTAAGGGAGCCATCGGCTTGGGCGGCGAGGATCTCTTCGATGGAAATAGGTCTTTCGGTCACCTTCAGGCCCCAGTGGCGGCCCATCCTGATGATCGAGTCCCGGGTTATGCCGGGCAGGATGGTACCGGTCAAGGGCGGGGTGATGAGCTCTTCGTTGATAACAAAGAAGATGTTGCTCGTTCCCACCTCTTCGGCGTACCGCAGCTCCGCCGCATCGAGCCAGAGCACCTGGGTAAACCCGCGGGCCGAGGCGATCCGGCTGGCGTAGAGGCTCGCGGCATAGTTGCCCGCCGCCTTGCAATTGCCCACCCCTCCCCGGACTGCGCGGACGTAATCCTCGCTCACATAGATCTTCGTCGGGTTGAACCCTTCCGGATAGTAGGCGCCCACCGGCCCCGCCACGATGAAGAAGAGATACTCCCCCGCCGGGTGCACCCCCAGGGCCGCCTCGGTTGCGATCATCGTGGGCCTCAGGTAGAGGGATGTTCCCGGGGAGCGGGGGAGCCAGTCCCGCTCACAAATGACGAGTTTGCCGAGGGCGTCCAGGAAGAGCTTCTCGTCTATTCCCGGCATACAGAGCCGCTCTGCCGAGAGATTCATCCGTTTGATGTTCTCCAGGGGCCGGAAGAGATAGATGCTGTCGTCTGCGCCCCGGTAAGCCTTCAGCCCCTCGAAGATCGCCTGGCCGTAATGGAGGCACATCGCCGTCGGCTCCAGGTTCAGTGGCCGGTAAGGCTCGATCAATCCGTCATACCAGCCCCGGTCGGTTCGATATTTCAACGTGAAGAAATGATCCGTCACCAGCTTTCCGAAACCCATCCTCGTCTCGTCGGCGGGTTTTTGCTTCCTTTTCTCCGGCGGCAGTTCGCTAATCCCAATCTCCATCTTTCCTCTCCCGTATCCTTTTTTTGCTTAAATTAATGACATTTATCAAAGCTCTCTCGTCTTTATTCTTTAAGCCCCCAGGTGAGAACTAACATCAAATCAGCCGGCGATCAAGATTTCTTAAATGAATCGCCTCGGCTACATGACTGGACTGGATGTTTCCTTCCGCGGCCAGATCGGCGATGGTCCGGGCGAGTTTCAGGATCCGGGTGTAGGACCGGGCGCTTAAGCCAAGCTTATCCATGGCCATTTCGATCAGGGCCCGGGATTCCCCGTCCAGAAGGCAGATCTCCCTCACCTGCCGATCGGCAAGCGCGGCGTTCACCGGCGCCGCCCCGCCGCCCCTTCTTCTCTGAGCCTCTCTGGCCCGGACGACCCTTTCCCTGATCCCGGCGGAGCTCTCGCCCGGGCAGGCGCCGCTTAAGTCCCGGTAGGCGAGGCGCGGCACCTCGACGTGCATATCGATCCGGTCGAGGAGCGGGCCGGAGATCCGCCCCTGATACTGGCGAATCGTCTGGGTTGAGCAGCGGCAGGGGTGAGCGGAATCGCCGAAATAACCGCACGGGCAGGGGTTCATAGCCGCCACAAGCATGAATCTGGCCGGATAGGAGGCAAAGCCGGCGGCCCTGGTGATGGTGATATAGCCGCTCTCTAAGGGCTGCCTCAAGGATTCCAGGACATGTTTCTTGAATTCGGGGAATTCGTCGAGGAAAAGGACGCCGTTATGGGCCAGGCTGATTTCCCCGGGCTTGGGTTGATGGCCGCCGCCGACTAAGCCCGCGTCGGAGATGCTATGGTGGGGCGCCCGGAAGGGACGGTCCGTAAGGAGCGGTTTCTTCCTGTCCAAAAGGCCCGCCACGGAAAAGATCTTCGTCGTCTCGATCGCCTCTTCCAGGGTCAACGGGGGGAGGATGGAACCCAGACGCTCTGCCAGCATCGTTTTCCCCGAACCCGGCGGGCCGATCATCAGCAGGTTATGCCCGCCGGCGGCGGCTATCTCAAGGGCCCTCTTGACATGATTCTGACCTTTGATCTCGCTGAAATCACGGGGAAAGGCCTGCTCCCAGGGCCGGATGTTCCCGTTATTTTGAGGGAAGGGCAAGGCCGGTCTGGTTCCGTTTAGCTGCTCCACCGCCTGGGCCAGGGTGGAGACGGGAAAAATATCAATGCCCGACACGATGGCCGCCTCGGCCACGTTCTCCTCGGGCACGATGATTCCCCTGAGTCCGGCCTCCCGGGCCTCGAAGGTTGCCTGGAGAACGCCGCAGATCCCCTTGACGCCCCCGTCCAGGGACAACTCCCCCGCCACGACCAGGTCCCCGATCGCCTCCGGATTGAGCACCCCCTGGGCCGCCAGGATCCCCATGGCAATCGGGAGATCGAAGCCGGTTCCCTCCTTCTTGATATCCGCCGGGGCGAGATTCACCGTGACGTGATTCCGGGGAAAGTGATACCCGGAATTCTTGATCGCCGCCCTGATCCGATCCCGGCTTTCCTTGACCGCCGCGTCCGGTAATCCTACCGTGGAAAACTGGGGAAGCCCGCAGGCCACATCCACCTCGACGATGATCGGACTGGCGGCAATGCCCATGATGGTGCTGCTTCTGATCTTGACAAACAACGCCACCCCCGGTGGTCAGATGGTTTATCCGCCCTGGCACTTCCTGTTTTCCGGCCGCAGGGCCCGCACCGCCGCTCCCGCCTGCCACATCTCCATCCGGCGAAGGGCCTCCAGTTCCCGGTTGAGACGTTCCCGGTAATCCGGGGCGCTGTTTGCCTCAAGGACAATCCTGGTCTCCTGGCCTGTGACGACGCTTTCGTAGAGTTTATCGAAGACCGGAGCGACGGCGTCACGGAACCGGCCTTTCCAGTCCAGGGCGCCCCGCTGGGCGGTGGTGCTGCAATTGCCGTACATCCAGTCCATACCCATCTCTCCCACCAGGACGATCAGGCTCTGGGTCAATTCCTCGACGGTTTCGTTGAACGCCTCAGAGGGGGTATGGCCGTTCTTCCTCAGGATGTCGTACTGGGCCTCCATTACCCCGGCCAGACAACCCATGAGGACGCCCCGCTCGCCGGTCAGGTCGCTGTGAACCTCCTTTTCGAAGGTGGTGGGGAACAGGTAGATAGAACCGATGGCAATGCCCACCGCCAGGGTTCGCTCGAGGGCCCGGCCGGTGTAGTCCTGGAATACCGCATAGCTTGAATTGAGGCCGCTTCCCGCCAGATAATTGGTCCTCAAGGTTCTCCCGGAACCCTTCGGCGCCACCAGGATAACATCCACATCCGGCGGGGGAACAACCCCGGTCTGGTCTTTATAAACTATGGAAAAGCCATGGGAAAAATAGAGGGCGTCGCCCTTTTTGAGCTGGGAGTTGATTTTCGGCCACAGGGCCTTCTGGCCCGCGTCGGACAGCAGGTATTGAATGATCGTTCCCCTCCGGGCCGCCTCTTCCGGGGGAAAGAGGGTTTCGCCGGGGACGAAGCCGTCGGCTACCGCCTTCTCCCAGGTGGGGGTTTCCTCCCTCTGGCCTACGATGACCTTGATCCCGTTATCCCTCATGTTCAAGGCCTGGCCGGGCCCCTGCACCCCGTAGCCGAGTACCGCCACCACTTCCTTATTCAACAGTTCCTTCGCCCTGGCCAAGGGGAATTCATCCGCAGTCACCACCTCTTCCAGAACCCCGCCGAAATTGATCTTCGCCATATCCTTAAATCCTTTCTTAAATCTGAGCCCTGCCTACCAGGCGTTCAGTCGTTTCAAGCCCCCGCGGGGCCGCCATTTTGCAACTTCCCCGGGATGATCCCATTTCCCCCCAGCGAGATGACCCCGGTCCTTACATAATCCCTGAGGTCGAAGGGACCGAGATGTAAAAAGGCCTGGGTTATTTCCTCCTGATTTCCCGTTACCTCTACTGTAAAGGAATCATCACCGCAAGCAATTAATTTCCAGCCCTTCTCCAAAACCAGATCCTTAAGCCGTTCTTCCTCTCCCGGAGGTGGAAAGACTCTTGCCAGGAGCATTTCCCTGCGCACCGCGCCGCCGTTGGACAGATCTTCTACCGAGATCACGTCCACAAGCCGGGCCAGCTGCTTTTCCAGCTTCCTGATCACCTCCTTGTCGTGTCTGGTGGTGATGCTGATCCTCGTCAGCTCGGGATTCATGGTGGTGTTGGCCGAGATGCTTTCGATATTGTAGCCCCGGGCGCTGAAGGTCCCGGCGATCCTGGCCAGGACATCGGGTTTGTTATAGACCATGATGGAAAGGGCCGTTTCGCATCCTCTCATAGATCGCTCCTTTGTCATTTGTTTTTCTCCTGTTTTCCCAGGTACATGTTCGTAAGCGGCTCCCCTGGCTTCACAATAGGATAAACCCCCTCCAGAGGCTCGACGAGGAAATCCATAACCGCCGGCCCCGGATGTTTCAGGCCTTCAAGGAGAGTCGCCTCCACCTGGCCGGGCTTGTCGGCCCGCAGGCCGAGGGCCCCGTAGGCCTCGGCGAGCTTGACGAAATCCGGCGAGGGGTGGATTCCCGATTGGCTGTAACGTCTCCCGTAGTAGAGCTCCTGCCACTGGCGCACCATCCCCAGATAGCCGTTGTTTAGAATCACTATCTTTACCGGGAGCCGATAATTGACCGCCGTAGCCAGCTCCTGGATGTTCATCTGGATGCTGCCGTCGCCGGCGATATTGATGACGAGCTTTCCGGGACAGGCGATCTGGGCGCCGATCGCCGCGGGCAGGCCGTAGCCCATGGTTCCCAGGCCGCCCGAGGTGAGGAAGGTGTCCGGCCTTTCAAACCGGAAGAACTGGGCCGTCCACATTTGATGCTGGCCCACATCGGTGGTAACGATAGCCTCCCCGCCGGCAAGTTCGCCTAGCTTCTGCACCACGTACTGAGGCTTGATGTTTTCGTTCAGACAGTAGGAGAGGGGAACCTCCCGCCGCCACTGCTCTATCTCCCTCCGCCAGGATGCGGTGTCGGGCCGGAGTTGGAGGCCCTTCTCAGCAAGCAGTCTGTTTAAGAGCTTAAGGAAGGCCTTCGAGTCGCTTTCGATGGCCAGATCCGCCTTGATGACCTTATCTAGGGATACGGGATCTATATCCACATGAATCACCCGGGCCCGGGGGGCAAAGGCCTCGACCTTGGAGGTCACCCGGTCGTCGAGCCTGGCGCCGATGGCCAGGAGGAGGTCGCAACGGCTGATGGCGTGGTTGGCGTAGTAGGTCCCGTGCATCCCGGCCATCCCGAGCCAGAGGGGATCGCTTCCCGGAAAGGCGCCGATGCCCATGAGGGTCGAGGCGACGGGGATGTTCAGGGTCTTGACGAAAATCCGGAATTCCTCCGCGGCCTTGCCCCGGAGAATTCCGCCGCCGCAGAGGATCAAAGGACGGCAGGCCTGCCCGATCATCTCCAGGGCCTTGCGGCCGGCCTCTTCGAGTTCCTCCGGGGGCGCTATCTCCCCGGGGTTTAATACCGGGACATCCAGGTCTTCTTCCTCGAGAAAGGACTGGATGACATCTTTGGGCAGATCGACCAGAACCGGCCCCGGCCTCCCGCTGCGGCTGATCTGAAAGGCCTCCCGGATGGTGCAGGCGAGCTTCGCGATATCCCGGACGAGAAAATTATGCTTCGTGCAGCTTCTGGTGATTCCCGTGATATCGACCTCCTGAAACGAATCATTGCCGATTGTTCTCGTTGATACCTGTCCGGTAAAAACCACCATTGGCACCGAATCCAGGTAGGCGGTGGCGATCCCGGTCACGGCGTTCGTCGCCCCGGGGCCGGAGGTGACAAGGCAGACGCCTACCCGGCCGGTGGCTCGGGCGTAGCCGTCGGCGGCGTGAGCCGCCCCCTGCTCGTGGCGGACCAGGATATGGTCGATCTCCTGCCGGGAGAGTTCATCGTAAAGATCCATCACCGCCCCGCCGGGATAACCGAAGATCGTCTCCACCTGCTCGAGCTTTAAAGCCTTAAAAAAGATTTGAGAACCTGATAGCTTCACCTTCCATATCCTTCCTTGTTTGGTAAAAAAAAACCGTTGCCGGAGCCGGCAACGGTTTTTTTTAGAATATCTTTCAGCCTAAACCATCACCCAGCCCCTCTTAAGCGGGGGATAATTATCCCGATGATAATTATGGCGATGTTCTCAAGGCCTCTTTTCATTCTCTCAATCCTCGCAGTCGAGGGTAATCCCTACCAGCTATCGCAACCTGTGTCAAGCAATTTGTTGACCCTTGTCGCTGGCACTTAAGAGCTCTCGAAATATTTTGCCCCGGTGGGAAAAATGAGTTATCCTTAAGGGGGGGTAAGGCCTCCCCTCCCCCTGGCGCCGGGGCGGATTGGCTGGAGTCGAATCATAAAAGAAGGACGGGATTATGATAAAGACGATGCGGATACTTCTCGCCGAGCAGGACAAGGATTTTATCGGGCTTCTTGAGTCATCCCTCAACGAGACCGGCGGCTGCTACCTGATTGAGGCGGTGCCTTCGGGGGAGGAGTGCCTGCAAAAACTGGAATCAGGGCAGTACGACATCCTTCTTCTGGACCACATCCTGGCCGACGGCGAAGGTCTGGCCTGGCTCAAAGAGATCAACCGCCGGAATATCCGCGTCCCCACCGTCTTTGTAACCGCCAAAGGCGACGTCCGCATGTCCGTCGAGGCTATGGGGGAAGGGGTTTTCGATTATATCAACCGCTCCGCCGAATGCGCCAAGGCCTTCCCCTTCGTGGTGAACCGGGTGCTTCAGGGCTACAACCTCATGATCGAGAAGGTAAGGCTAAACCGGGAACTGATCGAAACGAGAAATTTTCTCGAATCGGTTCTGGAGAATGCCGGCGACGCCATAACCGTGGCCGATGATTCCGGCCGGATCATCTACTGGAACCGGGGGGCCGAAAGGATCTACGGCTGGAGCAAGGAAGAGTCCCTGGGGCGGGGAATCGCCGACCTCCTCCTCCCGGCGGTTGAAGCTGGCCCTGTTGAAGAGAAGTTATGTCGCGACCTCAACGACCTCAATGAAAGGGTCCTCAAAGGCGAGGTGGTGGTAAACGCGGAGGCGCCCAGAATAACAAAGGACGGACGGGAGATCATCACCCAGATGACCGCCTCGCCCCTTACAAACGCCGCCGGGGAGATCATCGGCATCACCAGAATCTGCAAGGACCTAACCCAGATCAAACGGGCCGAGGAAAAGCTCGTCCTGGCCGAGAGGCTCTCCTCGATGGGCGAGCTCATCGCCGGGGTAGCCCACGAGATCAGGAACCCCCTGGCGGGGATCAAGATCAACGCCCAGATCCTCGCCAGAAAGAAGGACCTGCCGGAGCTCGAAAAAAAAATCGTCGCCTCGACCCTCGAGGGCATCGGCAAGATCCAGAAGATCGTCGAGGACATGCTCGACTATGCCCGCCCCAAGGCGGCCCGGTATCGCAATGAGGAACTCAATCCGCTGGTCGAAAAATCCCTCGATGTCCTCCGGTCGAAACTCAAGAAGGCAAACATCGTCACCCGTCTTGACCTGGGCAAGGGGCTCCCCCCGGTCCGGATCGATGCCCACCAGATCCAGCAGGTCCTGATCAACATCCTGATCAATGCGATCCAGGCCATGGAGGACGGAGGCTTCCTTACGGTAAGAACCTACGCCACAAAAAAAGGCGAGGCGGCCGTCGAGATCGAAGACACGGGCCCGGGGATCCCCGCGGCCCATTTAAAACGCATCTTCGATCCCTTCTTCACCACCAAGTCCCGGGGCACCGGGCTCGGCCTTTCGATCTCGATGAAGCTGCTGGAGAATCACCTGGCGGCCCTGGAGGCGGCAAGCGAAGAGGGCAGGGGCGCCCGCTTCACCATCCGCATCCCCGCCGCGGAATCCGAAGGGACGGCCTTCCCTGAAGAGGCCGGAGGGCGAGAGCTAAGAGGGGAAAAATGATCTTCAAGATCCTCATCATCGACGACGAACCGACCCTGCGACATTCCCTGGCCCTGGCCCTCTCCGGGGCCGATCACCGGATCATGACCGCGGAAAGCGGCGAGGAAGGCCTGGAGCTTTTCCGGAGGGAGAAACCGGATTTGATCCTCCTTGACCACTGGCTTCCCGGGAAAAACGGCGACGCGGTCCTGGCGGAGATCCACCAGGAGGATCCGGAAATCCCCGTGATCATCATGACCGCCCAGGGTTCCATCGAGCTTGCGGTCAGGGCGATGAAGATGGGGGCCTTCGATTTTATAGTAAAACCCTTCGATCTGGAACAGGTGGAAAACCTGGTAAAAAGGGGCCTGGACGGTCTCCGGCTGAGGAAGGAGGTCGAATGGCTCCGGGAACAGTACGAAGAGAAGTTTCATGCAGGCGGGATCGTCGCGGTAAGCGGGAAGATGAGAGAGGCCCTGGCCCTGGCCGAGAAGGCCGCCTTGGGGGCGGACACGACGGTTTTGATCGAAGGTGAGACCGGGACGGGCAAGGAACTCCTCGGGGAATACATCCATTTCTTAAGCCCCCGGGCGTCGTTTCCCTTCGTGCCTTTAAACTGCGGGGCCATCCCCCAGGAGCTGGTGGAAAGCGAGCTCTTCGGCTACGAAAAGGGGGCCTTCACCGGGGCTGCGGAGAAGAAGATGGGCAAGGTGGAGGCCGCCGAACGGGGGACCCTCTTTCTCGACGAGATCGGGGACCTCCCCGCTTTCGCCCAGGTGAAGATATTGAGATTCCTCGAGGAGAAGGAGTTCTACAAGGTAGGGGGGGTGGAGAAAAAGACGGCAAACGTCCGGATCATCGCCGCCACCAACCGGGACCTCGCCCTCGAGGCAGGCCAGGGCCGCTTCCGGGAGGATCTCTACTTCCGGATCAATGTGGTCAGGATCGTCATCCCCCCCTTGAGGCAGCGGCCGGAGGACATCCTCCCCCTCTTTAGGTTCTTTCTCGAGCGGTTCAACAGAAATTTCAACCGGCGTTTCCTATACATAGATAAGGAGGCCGAAGAGATCCTCACCGCCTACCCCTGGCCGGGAAACATCCGGGAGGTGAGAAACACCGCGGAGCGGATCGTCTTAATCGAGAAGGGGGAACGGATTGAGAAGAGGCATCTCGCCTCCCTTGCCCCTGCCCCAGCCGGGCCGGAAACATACGGACCGGTTACGACCCTGATCCCCCCCGAAGGTATCTCCCTTGGGGAGATGGAAAAGAACTATCTTAAAGAGGCCCTCCGGATGACACGCAACAACAAGCTCAAGGCGGCCAGGCTCCTCGGCATCAGCCGCTCCGCCCTCCTCTACCGGCTGGAAAAGTTCGGGATCAGGGAGTCGTGACCCGGGAGCTTTGCAAAACTGCCGATTTTGCCATTTCGACCGCCCCCCTTGTCGTTTCGACCGCAGGGAGAAATCTTAAACAGCCTAAACGAAGATTTCTCGTCCCTTACGCTCCTCGAAATGACATTTTGCAAAGCCCTCGGCCTCTGTCTGTTTTCGGACATGCTGTCTGTTTTCCGGCAACAGGTTTATCCCTTCGTGTTTATTTTCTACGAGGTGTAATTTTATAATCATCGGGAATGACGGCCATTTTTTAATATCCCCGAAATCCGGTCATCCTTTTTAACTCTGGCATCAAGATTGCTATAAATACGGCTGAAGCCCCGGCAGGGGCGGAGAAAGGGAGTATGAAGGTTCTCGTCGTCGAAGCGGAAGAGGTTCTCAAGGGTTCACTGGAGTTATTCTTCGGGCGGCTCAAGAGCTGGGAGGTGCTCTCGGCGGACTCGGCGGATGAAGGCCGGCAACTTTTCCTGCGGCATGCCCCGTTTGACCTGGTCTTATGCGGCGACCGCCTCCCGGACGGCAGCGGCCTTGAGCTCCTCAAGGGCTTCCTTGTGGGGAACCCCGGCCTCCGGTCGGTTTTAATGACCGTCCAGGGCGATGAGAAACTGGCGCGGCAGGCTGCCCGGGCGGGGGTGGGCGGCTTTCTGGTCAAGCCTTTCGACTTGAGACAACTAGAGGCGGTTATGGGGAAGGAAGCAGGAAAGAACCAGAGTTACCTAAGTTAGGAAAGCAAATCAAAATTTGAAACAGGAGGAGAAAATGAAGAAAAGTATCTTATTGACAGTTGCTGCATTGTTTTTTACGGTGATGCTGGGCGTTGCCTTCGCCCAGGCCCCCGCCGCCCCGGGGGTGGCCCCCATCGTAAAGGGGATGGTGGACAAGGCCAAGGGGGAGATCAAGAAAGCCACCGCCGCCGAGGTTAAGGCCGCCATCGACAAGAAGGAGCCGATGGTTCTCCTCGATGTCCGGGATAAGGAGGAGTTCGACGCGGGCCGGCTTCCCGGCGCGATCAACGTCTCCCGGGGGAAACTCGAGTTCAGGGTCGCCGCGGCGATTACCGATCTGAACGCGAAGGTCTATGTCTATTGCCTGACCGCCGCCCGGTCCACTCTGGCGACGAAGACCTTGGGCGACTTGGGCTACAAGAACGCGATCCTTATGGATGCCTCTTTTGAGGAATGGGTAAAGGCGGGCTACCCGGTAGTCCGTTAGCAGGATCAGGGTAGGGGCCGGGGAAACGCCCGGTCCCTACCCCGCATAACTCGATATTCCGCCTCACCCCGAATTTCGGAGAGTTTATGAATACCTCGATCACCAGAAGGCGCTTTCTTCAAGGAGCGGCCCTGGGGGCTGGGGCCCTTTCGGTACCCCGGCTTTTTGACTTCAGCCTCTGGGCGAAAGAAGAGGCCGCCCAGCCGGTTTCCCGCATCCCCACTTTCTGCGGGGGCTGTGGAAACCGCTGCGCCCTGATCGCCTCGGTCAAGGGCGGCCGTCTCTGGAAGATCGAGGGTCACCCCGAGGCAAACGGCAATCTGGGCCTCGTCTGTCCCCGGGGCCACGGTTATGTCCACGACCTTTACAGCCCGGAGCGGATCCGCCAGCCCTTGAAAAGGGTGGGGGACCGTTTCATGCCCCTCTCCTGGGATGAGGCCTATAAGGAAATCGCCCAGCAGTTCAATCTCGCCCTGCTCGAACACGGCCCCCAGTCGGTTTTCTGGGTCAATTTTCCCCAGTCGAACGCCGCCTACGCCCTTCGCCTGATGCACGCCCTGGGCAGCCCCCACTATTTCACCCACGGCTCCACCTGCTACACTGCCCGGAACGCAGGCTGGAACTATACTGTCGGAGCTCTTCCCGCTAACGATCTGGCAAATGCCCGCTACATCCTGATCATCGGCCGGAACCCGGCGGGAGGCATCGATCTGGCGGAGGTCAAACAGATGATCGCCGCCCGGGAGAACGGGGCCAGGATCGTCGTCGTGGATCCCCGGCACAGCGAAACGGCCATCATGGCCGACGAATGGCTCCCGGTGAAGCCGGGCACCGATCTCGCCTTTCTTTTGGCCCTGATCAACGTCCTTACCAAGGAAAAGCTCTACGATGCCGCCTTCATCCGGGATAATACCACGGGGTTCGCCGAACTCGAAGAGGAGACGATATACTATCCCCCGGAATGGGCCGAAAAGATCTGCGACATCCCCGCGGCCACCATTGTCAGGATCGCCCGGGAGCTGGCCTCGGCTAAGCCCAGGGCCCTTCTCCACCGGGGTTATCACGCCGCCTTCGGCTCCCAGTACGTAAACAGCTTCCAGACCACCCGGGCCCTGGCCATTGTGAACTGCCTCCTGGGCAACATCAACCGCAAGGGAGGGATCTATTTCCCCCGGACGGCGAAACTCGGCGAACTCACCCCGCGGCATCCCGTCCCGGAAGGCCCCAAGGTGCCCAAGGCCGACGGCACCGGCACCCCGGGCCGCTATCCCCTGGGCAGCTACGGCGACGGCATCGCCCATGCGATCCCCGAACTGGCCCTCAGGGACGAGCTGGCGGTCGGTTTCGTGTATCACAACAACCCCCTAAGGACGAACCCGAACCCGAAAAGGGTGATGGCGGGATACAAAAGATTAAAGCTCCTGGTGGTCATAGATACGGTCCTTTCGGAGACCGCCTCGATTGCCCACTACGTCCTGCCGGAATCTTTCTACCTGGAAAGGGACGAGGCCCTGGACACGAAGCACTCAGGCAAACAGGCCCAGATAACGATCCAGCAGCAGGTGGTGAAGCCCCTTTACGACACCAGAGGCGGCAGCAGGATCATCATCGACCTGGCCCGACATTTAGGCGTCGGCCAATATTTCGATTTCGATCTGAAAGAGGCCAACGAACTCCGCCTGAAACCCCTCGGGATAGGCTTGAAAGAGCTCGCCCAAAAGGGCGTGATCGCCGTGGGACCTAAGTGGCAGGAAGGACTCCAGAGGCTCGATACCCCTTCGGGCAAGGCGGAGATCTATTCACAGACGCTAAACAGTCTGGGCTTTGCGCCCTTGCCCCGCTGGGAAGAACCGCTGGTCCAGCCGGCGGCGGAAGACCCCCACTCCTTCCGTCTCCTTCACGGCAAACAGGCCATCCACAGCCATGCCATGACGGCAAACCAGCCCTATCTCATGGAGATCACCCGAACCTACCGGGGAATCAGGCTGTGGATGAACAGGACCCGGGGCGAAAAGCTGGCCTTAAAAGACGGAGACCTGGTGAAGATCTCCTCGGAGGTAGGCGAGGGCAAGATTCAGGTAAGGCTCACCGAGGGACTTCATCCTTCCGCGGTCTGGCTGCCCAGCGGCTACGGGATCTTCTCTAAGCACCTTAAAACAGGTTACGACCGTGGCCTTTCTTACAACGATTTTCTTCCCACCCTTTTCGATCCCGCCGTGGGCCATTGCATGGCCTCCGAGGTGATCGTCCGGGTCGAGAAGGCTTGAGGTGGCAGATGGCCAGATACGGGATGGTAATTGACGAAACGAAATGCGTGGGCTGTCACGCCTGCCGGGTGGCCTGCCAGAATGTAAACGGCCTGCTTGCCCACGAGGCGTACAACCATCTGGAGGAGAGGGAATACGGTTCGTTTCCCAACTACAGCCGAGAATTCCTCCCTGTCCAATGCCAGCATTGCGACAATCCCCCGTGCGTTAAGGTCTGCCCCACCGGCGCCTCGGTGAAGAGGGCAGACGGCATCGTTCTGGTGGATATTAATGAGTGCATCGGCTGCAAATACTGCATCGTGGCCTGTCCGTACAACGTCCGGATCATCAAGAAGAGGGGCTATGTGGAGAAGTGCCGGTTCTGCATCGAGTTTCTCCCCCAGGGGATCAAGCCTGCCTGCCTGACCACCTGCATGGCCGGGGTGAGGACCTTCGGCGATCTCGACGATCCCCAGAGCGAGGTTTACAAGCTGATCGTGAAGCGCAAACTGAAACAATTCAAGGCGGACCTAAATACGAAGCCCCGGATTTATTATTTTAAAGGATGAAGTTATGGACAGGCGCATATTCTTAGGAACGCTCCTTAAGATCGCAGCCCTCGGAGGGATTCTGGCGGCGGGAGGATGTCAGAAGAAGGACACCCTGCCCCGCTTGGGGAATCAGGAAAAGCTCTGGGAGATTCTCTCGAAAAACGAGGCCCCGGAGGAGCCGCTGGTCCCTCAATATTCCAAAGACACCCCCGCCTTCTTCCGGGACGCCTCGTTGGGCAAGACGGATCCGTCCTTTGCCCCGAAGACCGGGGGCGGGTGAAGCTAAGCCTTGATTCGCCGGCGGCGGATCAGGAAATACTCGTGGAGGCAAGATGCCAGAGCGGATTGATATCTATTGGAACTGGGCGGTGGCGGTCTATCTCTTTGTCGCCGGGATAAGCGCCGGGGCGTTCATCATTTCGGCGCTGGCCTATTTCATAGGCGAGGAGAGGTACGAGAAGATCACCCGGATGGGGGCTTACATATCCCCCTTCCCCCTGCTCATCGGTTTGGGCTGTCTTATCTACGACCTCGAACGTCCCCACCTATTCTGGAAGCTCCTCCTTACCGTCCAGATCAATTCGATCATGTCCCTGGGGGCCTGGCTTCTGGTTTTGTTTTCCCTGATCTCTTTTTTGCACTTTTATCTCTGGCTGCCGGAGAGGTACGACCTGGTCGCCCTCCTGAAAAGCATCCCCTCCCGTTACGACCGGATCAAACTCGTCGCCGCCCTCAAGCAGAGCCGGTTTCTCGAGGGTCTGCGCCACGAAAACCTCATCGGCAACCGCGGGTTGATCGCCGGCATCGGCATCCCCGTCGCAATCGCCGTGGGGATCTATACCGGGGTCCTCCTCGGGGCCCTGAGCGCACGTCCCTTCTGGAACAACCCGATGCTGCCCATGCTCTTCCTGCTTTCCGCGGTGAAAACCGGCGCCGCGGGCATCTGTTTTTTCGGCTGCTTCCTCAAGGCCCCCCGGGGAGGGCACGATGAGGAGTTCGAGGCCAACAAGTTTCTTATCCACACCATCGACTTCACCATGATGATCTTCTCCTTGATCGCCGTATTTCTATTCGTGATGGGCCTCTACATCGCCCCGCGCAGCTCGGTGGCCGCCGCCTCCCTGATCATGGGCGGCGAATTCACCTTTCTCTTCTGGCTGGTTGCCGTGGGGGTGGGGATCCTCATCCCGATGGTCATCGAGGCCTACGAGCTCACCCCCCATTTCCTCAAGAGGGTCCCCCTGCGGGAGCACAACCGCTACCTTTCGGGGGCCGTCGCGGTCTTTGTCCTTCTGGGAGGACTCACCCTACGGTATGTGGTGGTTTATGCGGGCCAGATGGCCCATGTGATCTCCTG
>JBBIJM010000011.1:0-36457 GCA_037445955.1 Syntrophobacterales bacterium | reverse complement strand
CCCCCGCGACAGGCCGTCGTGTACAAAAGACAGGACCTCCCCGGCGGTCTCGCATTTCGGTCCGCCGGCGAGAACTACCGGCGCCGGGCAGCCTTGGGCAACCCGGTCGAAGTTTTCGCACCAGTAGGTTTTGACGACCCGGGCGCCCAGTTCCGCGGCAATCCGGCAGGCCAAGGCGAGGTAGCGGGCATCGCGCTTTTCCAGTTCCCGGCCTACGGCGGTCACGGCCATTACCGGAATGCCGCAGTTTTCGCACTGATTCACCAGATTCGCCAGGTTTACCAGGGTTTCCTTTTCATAGTCGCTGCCGACAAAAATGGAAACCCCCACCGCGGCGACATTGAGCCTTATTATTTCCTCAAGGGAAGTGGTCAGGGCCTCCCGGGCCAGGTCCCCGCCCACCACGCTGGTTCCCCCGGAAACCCGGAGAATTATGGGAACGGCCAGGCGGGCCGGCACCTGCTGTCTCAAGACGCCCCGGGTGACAAACAGGGCGTCGCAGAATGGCAGCAGCGGTTTTATGGTTTCCCCGGGCCTTTCCAGGGCCGTAGTAGGCCCCTGGAAATAGCCGTGATCGATCGGCAGGAAAAGGCATCGTCCCCGATCGGAAAAAAGCCTCGCCAGCCGGTTTTCCATTCCCCAATCCATAGAGCACCTCCGTTGCCTTAATCTTTCCTGCGGTATACTTCAAAGCCGTCCCCTTTTGCAAGGCTATCGACCGACCTCAACCTGTTTGGCAAGTTTTGAATAAGGTCATTTCAAGGAGGGCAAGCGGCAGAAATCTTGATGGTTACCGCCTGTTTAAGATCTCTCCCTCCGGTCGAGATGACAAAGTCATCGGTTTTTTCAAAGCTCTCATTTCATCAAGCCCGGCAGATAGGTGGCGATTCCGGGAAAGAGGATGACCAGGAGGGTGGTTACGATCAGGGCGATCAGCATCCGGGAGGCGCCCCGGAAGATGACCGGCATCGGCACATCCCGGGCTATTCCTGAGACGATGTAGACGTTGATGCCCACCGGCGGGGTTATGACGCCTATCCCGGTGACGAGCACCATGATGACCCCGAACCAGACGGGGTCATATCCCAGGGAGATCACCACCGGGTAGAAGATCGGAATGGTGAGCATGATCATGGCGAGGGCATCCATCAGGCAGCCCAGAATGATATAGATGACAAGGATAATCCCGATCACCGCAAAAGGGGGCAGGGATAACCCCGCCGCAAAGCTTCCCATCTGGGCTGGTATTGTGGTCACCGCGAGAAAGTGTCCGAAAACCGTGGCCCCGGCCACGATTACGAAGATCATGCAGGTGATCCGGGTGGTTTCCTCGAGGGACCGGAGGAAGGCCCGCCAGGTAAGATTTCCCAGAACCAGCTCAATGCCCAATGTTCCGGCGGCCCCGATCGCCGCCGCCTCGGTTGGGGTGAAGAGCCCCAGGAAAAGACCTCCCATGACCAGGACAAAAAGGACGAAGGTCTCGCCTACTCCGGCAAGCGAGGCCACCCTTTCCTTAAACGAGGCCTTGGGCGATCTTTCCCAGAGGGAGGGGGAGAGGCGGATCCAGACCACCACGGTGACGAGGAAGG
Source organism: Syntrophobacterales bacterium (assembly GCA_037445955.1). Classification (GTDB taxonomy): domain Bacteria; phylum Desulfobacterota; class Syntrophia; order Syntrophales; family CAMTWB01; genus JBBIJM01. The sequence goes on along the minus strand of JBBIJM010000011.1, from coordinate 34,868 downwards.
CCAGGGTAAGCAGAAGACCCGGGAGCACCCCGGCCATAAACAGCTTGCCCACCGACTGTTCGGTCATGATGCCGTAGATGATGAATATCGTGCTCGGCGGGATCAGGATGCCCAGGCTGCCTCCCGCCGCAACAACCCCTGTGGCCAGAGCGGGATCGTAATTGTGCCTCTTCATCTGGGGCAAGGCCACCAGGGACATGGTGGCCGCCGTGGCGCTGGTGGAGCCGCAGATGGCTGAAAATCCGGCGCAGGCTCCGATGGTTGCCAGGGCAAGTCCGCCTGGGAGATGGCCTATAAACTTATGGGCCGTCTGGAAGAGTCTGCCGCTCATCCCCGAATTATGGGCAAGCTGGCCCATCAGGATAAACAGAGGGATCACGGTCAGGTTGTAGGTGTTGAATACGGAAAAAAAATCCTTGGCAAGGAGGTTTAAGGCCGCCGGCCAGGAGACAAGCAGGCCAAACCCGACAAACCCGACTGCGGCCATGACGAATCCCACCGGGATTCTCAAGGAGATCAGAAACAGGAGAAAGGCAAAACCGGCGATGCCGACTGCGGCAGGCGTCATGATTTGACCCCCTTACGAATAGCCCCGGCCAGAGCCGCAATCAGAACGAGCGCAAGGAGCAGGCAACCTGCGGCGCTCCCATAGACGAAGGGATGGATCGGCATCTGCAGCGTCGCCGAGACCTCCCCGCTTGCCTTCAGATCCCCGCCGAGGCCAAACATCTGCCAGGCCAGAAGCAAAAAGAGCGCGCCGCCTGTCAGATTTCCAATTACATCCAGGATAATCCGGCCCTTAAGGGCAAGCTTCTCGTAGATCAGCTCGACGGCGATGTGGCCTCCCTTGACAGAGGTGTCGGCCAGGGAAAAGGAAACCACGAGACTGCCGATGAATCCCACCAGCTCATAGGTGCCCGGGATCGGCGCCCCCAGACGCCGCAGGATCACGTCGGCCAGAGACAGGACCATCATGACGACCAGGGCGAAGCAGGCCAGGCAGTTGAACCAGCCGCTCACCCGGGCGGCCCGGTTTTGCATTTGATCCGTCATCAGGGTTCCTCTTAGACGATACGAGAGCTTTGCACAACCATGTAAATTGACCGTCTCCGTCAGTTTCTGGATGCCGGATCGTCTCCGGCATGATCAAAGGGGGGTTGTGCAAAGGTCTCGAGATTTGATCTTAACACGGCCGCCGGTGAGCCTCTCGATCTCCCTGGCCCACTCGGATGCGGCCAGGCTCTGCCCGTGGGTTGGGGGAAAAAAGACGCTGTAGGTTAAGGTGGTCGTCTGGGCAAAAGCCCCGGAGGGGCCGCGGATAATCCAGCCGGCGGCAAAAATAAGTAAAAAGGCGATAATTTTGACTGTCTTCATCATATTCTCCCTGTTTGTTCTTCCAGCCAAAGGCCGCAATAGGTTGACCGCGGGACAGGGCAACAGTCTCAATCCCGGCCGCAGGCGACCGCAGATGACTTTGCCTGATAACTTTCTGAATAAATTATTGGGAAAACGGTGAATTAAAGGGGGCCTGCCCACCCGGAAAGCACCGGGCAGCAGGCATCAATACAGATAGGAATCCGGAGAGACGATGGGAAACAACCTTTCAGGCCTGTTTTTCCGGGACAGTGTGATCATGACTTTTCCTCTGGCCGGAGTGCCTATGTTATTTTTTTCTCCCTTCACAGGATAATTTTCATCGGCCCTCCCATTTATCTCACGTGATGAAAAGATCCCGGGAGGCGAAATTGGGATCGCTGGTGAAGTTCACCCCGAGGCGGCGGAGTCCCGCCTCGTCTCCCGGGGTGGGGATATGGGTCATATGCCCCTCGCAGTTCCTCAATTCGCCGAGTTTCTCCAGGGCAAGCTGGGCCGCGGGGTTGGTGGTGGCGCTGATGCTCAGGATGATGAGGGCCTCCTCCAGATCCAGGCTGACCGACTTCTCCCTCAGGATCTCCGTTTTGAGCTTCTGCACCGAATCGGTGATAGTCGGCGGGATGAGTTTGATCTTCGGGGGAATGCCCGCCAGATGTTTGACCGCGTGAATGACGACGCTCGAGGCGGCGTGCATTAGGGACGAATTGTTGCCGGTGATGATGGTGCCGTCTTTCAGCTCGATAGCCGCCCCGCAGTACGTCCCCTCGTTGCCCTTGTTTAGCTCCTGGGCCTCCAGGGCAGCCTTACGGGCCGGGCCGACGCCCCCTCTATCTTCCGGCTTCAGGTTGAAGTCCCGAACGAAAAGCTCTACCCGTTGAACCGTCTCGCGGTCGGCAAACCCCATGGCGTATTCGCAGCGGTACCGGAAGTAACGGCGCAGGATTTCCTCCCGGGCCGCCTGGCTTGCCAGTTCCTGATCGGTAATGGCAAAACCGACCCGGTTGACCCCCATGTCCGTAGGGGAGCAGTAGAAGGATTTACCGCCGGTGATCTTCTCTAAAATTCTTTTTAAAACCGGAAATATCTCCACGTCCCGGTTGTAATTGACCGCGGGTTTCCCGTAGGTCTCCAGATGAAAGGGATCGATGACGTTGACGTCCCTGATGTCCGCGGTGGCGGCCTCATAGGCCACGTTCACCGGATGTTTCAACGGCAGATTCCAGACGGGGAAGGTTTCAAACTTGGCATAGCCGGACTTAAGACCCAGCCTGTAGTCATGGTAAAGCTGGGAGAGGCAGGTGGCCATCTTGCCGCTGCCGGGGCCGGGGCCGGTGACGATCACGATCGGGCGGGCGGTCTTTATGTATCCATTGGCCCCGTAGCCTTCCTCGCTTACGATCAGATCCACGTCGGTGGGGTAGCCCTTGGTGTAACGGTGGGTGAAAACCGGGATATTGCGCCTTTCCAGCTTGTTTTTGAAGGCCACCGCCGCCGGCTGATGATCGAAACGGGTGATCACCACCCCGAGCACCTCGATTTCCCAGCTCCTCAAGTCATCGATGAGCTTCAAGGCGTCCGAATCGTAGGTAATGCCGAAATCGGCCCGGATCTTCTTCCGTTCGATATCCCCGGCGTAGATGCAAAGGAGGACGTCGGCCTTGTCTTTGAGACTCTTGATCAGCCGCATTTTGGCGTTGGGATCGTAACCGGGAAGGACCCGGGCGGCGTGATAATCATAGAGAAGCTTGCCGCCGAATTCGAGGTAGAGTTTGTTGCCGAAGCCCTCGGCCCTCCTTAGTATCTCGGCGCTCTGCTCTTCGATGTACTTTTCGTTGTCAAAGCAGGTTTTATCGTTCATTAAAAGATACCCCCGTATAGATTTGTCTCTGGCAGGCGATGAGAGCCTGGAATAATGTCATTTCGAGGAACGCGACGGGAAATCTTAATGCTTTCGACTTGTTAAAGATTTCCCCCTGCGGTCGAAATGACAATAAAGGTGGGCGGAATAAGAAAAAGGGTAGTCGAAACGACAAAATCAGCGGTTTTTCAAAGCTCCCGGCTGATAAGTCACTGCTTTCCCGTCCCCTCATAGACCCTGGACGGGGCTTCGTCAAGCCCCATCTGCCTGTCATGCGGTTCCCCTGGGCATCGAAGCGCAGCCTGCCCCAATAAAATCTCCTCAAACCCTCCTCCCCGGCCGACCTCCGTCAGAAACTCGTGGAAATCCACCTCCCCCGCCTCCAGGCCGCGGGTGTAGACGAACTGGCTGGCAAGCCAGGAAGAGACGACAGCTTCGGTATAATTGCGGGGAAGGCGGTCATAGATTTCCCGAATCCCCAGGGCGGAAACCAGGGTCGGTGGACAGTGTTTCCCCAGCACCCGCAAACTCAAGTCGGGATCCTTGCTCAGCGAGGATTCTCTGACCGCATCTGTTATCTTGTTGATCTTATTGCTCAACTCGTCGGAGAGGACGCAAAGAGGGGCCTTCTTAAGCCCCCTTTCCTTCCAGAGCAACTCGAATTCCAGGCGGGCATTGGTTCTGATAATGTTCACCACCTCCCGGACGTAGGCTTCGCGAAACCCCGGCACCATCCCTTCCTTGACAACCAGACATTCCGCATACTCTTCATCGGTGAGGACCAGGCTGGCCAGCACCTCCAGTGATGAGGACGTCACTCCCCCCTTGTTCGTCGAGGCGTCCTTAAAGACAATGACCCCCGCCTTATCCAGCGCAACTCTCGCCTCCTGGGTGAGAAAAAGATTCGCCCCTTCCACGATATACCGGAAACGAGGCTTTCCGTCTTTATCCAGTAACTCTCTCCAGTTGCGAATATTCACCGAGGCGGGACGCCCCCCGCAGGGGACGAACAGGTCCGCTTTCAGCAGAGGGTTGAGATGAAAATTGTTGCGAAACTCCATTCCACTTGCGACCTCGGTGCCATCGGGCAGAATAACCTTCCGGTCATTGACCTGAACAAGAAAACCATCGGGAGAAAGCTTCGATCGATCATAATACTCGATCATTCTCCTTTGTTTCGCCAGGGCCGCAAGCTCCTTGCGATCAAGACCCCGGGGATCGTATGCCACCCCGCTGCCGTCCACGATGCACACCGTCTTGTCCCGGGAGAAGAGAATCTCGTTTTTCCCCAGATCCCCATCGGGACCTCCGGTCTGGGCCTTGGTTATGCTCTCTTCCTTAAGGCCGAGTTTCGAGAGGATTCCCAGCACGTATTCGCGGACGGAATTCGTGGTCATGCCGTAGAGGTCGTGAGGGATTCCACCGTTTTCCTGCGATTTTCCCGTTGAGAAGGCCTTCCAGAATTTGTAGCCCCTGGTGCGGGCGCGCCTCGAGGCCCAGTCCATGACCCGGGCGGTCCCTTCATCAGGCCCCAGAAAGAGGATCTCCTCCCTGCCCAGATAATCCCTGGCGGAATCATCGGGCAAAAGTAAATCGAGAAGCCCGTCAACGTATTTCTCGAAAGCCCGGTCTCCATCCCCCTGGCTATCCTGATTGAGCAGGATCGCCCCCTTGGCGCCGCCTTCGGGGATGTCCTTGTTCTTGCGCTGCTGGGTAGAGGCAAGCTGATAGTTCTCCTCGAAAATAAAATCCGCGTTGTGCTCATAGTTCTGGGGATCTCGTGATTTAACTATGCGGATGCCGCCCCGGGCGACATCCCTGAACCGGACATGATAACCATAGAACTCCTTGCCTACGATCATGAACAGGCCTTCGGGAGCCTCCTCGTAAGCGATAGGATCCAGGAATGTCGCCGGACTCAGACGGAAAGCGAGGGATGATTTGGCCTTCCGGTAGAAGTTGGTTCTCACGACCGCGCAATTGAAAAGGAGAAAAAACTCCAGTATCCCCCGGTCGATCTCAAAGGGGATGTCGGCAAGATCAGGCCGGCATTCATCTGAAACGGCCGGCCCCTCCGGGTTGAAGCGACAGGCAAAGTGGGCATAAAGTTCTCTGACCCGGTCGGGATAGTTGACAATCGTCTGTAGGATCCGTTCTTCCGTATAGGAGTCCTTGACCAGCCGGGTTCGCAATCCCTTCAAAATATCCGTCAGATCCGGCCGCTCCTTAAGAACCGTCCTTAAGGCCAGATATTCCGGACCAAAGCTGCTTAAGAATTGATGGGTAAACCTCAGGGCGCTCATCGCCCAGAAGGCTTGCTGCACCGAAAGGGTATTGTTGCGAATCAAAGAGGAAAGGGCGTTTTCCGGGCTCAGGTAGATCAGGCCGATATCATGAATGATATTGTCCAGATGCGCCGCCGCCGCCGCCCGGTCCAGGTAGACGGTATGGATCAGGCGTCCGTTGGAGAAGGGTTCGAGAAACTTGTAGAGACTGTACAGACCATAATAATTTAAGATATCCGAAACCCCCGAGATGAATCGATAGGCTCCGGATGCCGGGATCGAAATCATGAGGCGGGTTTCGTCGGTTTTCGTGTCGCTCGATTCGATGTGGGGCCGGTCGGATCCCAGGGAACGGCTCAGCACCCCCTGATAGCGATCTATCACCAGGTCTTGGGACATGGCCAAAAATTGCCTCGAGGCCACCTTGCGGATATCGTCTTCGTAAGGGGGAGGGTCGGGCACGGGATACTCCGGCCTCTCGGCAAGATAGGTCCGGAAGGGCGACTGAAGAGCAATGCCGGCGGTCCTATAGCTCTGCATCCGGAAGGACGGAAAGAGCTTCTCCAACCTCCGTTCGATCTCCGTTGCCTTCCCGTGGCTTGCATTGATAATGTACGTAGCCGAGTCTTCCCGCTCGTGGATCAGATCGACCTCCAGTTGATCCGAACCACGATTGATGGCGATAATTTCCGCCGCCATGATCGACTCGATGTGGTTGGCGATGGTCTCAAGAGGGGTGGTGCGAAAGTAGTAAGGGGACATGCCGATTTTGCAGCAAAACGTATGCAGTTCACTCTCAACGTGTTTCGCTGAAAAATTGCCCCGCCGGATGATCGTCTCGGCGATCTTCCGCAAACCGGACACGGATAAACCGGCGGACGCTGCCGCCTCCGTTATGAGATCCCTGAATTCCATATTTGATGAGAACCGTCTTTTCGCACGCCCTGTATATGAAACCGGCTCACAGGTGTCAAGGGATAAATAAGGCCCTGGGATAAGAACTTGCCTGCCATGATCGGGACATTTTGGCTCACGTTCCTGATTTAGGGGAAGGAGCGGTGAAGCGGACGGCGCAACAGAAAGCTTTGGGGTCAAATCTTTAAACTTGACAATTCCAAATTCGAAGCCGACCAGAGAGCTGAATTGTCAAGTTTAAAGATTTGACCCCATTGTATTTTGGTGCCGAAGCCGGGATTTGAACCCGGACAGGCGCACGCCCACTAGACCCTGAACCTAGCGCGTCTACCAATTCCGCCACTTCGGCTTGTCTTTAAAATAACCACCCTTCTCTACAACCAACGCTTGCGCCTGTCAAGGAAAATTGAGTTGCAACCTTTGAAATCCGTGGTATTTTAACTGCGAAAAAGCGGCGGGGACAGGCGGGACAATGGAGATAATCAGAGGCAAAGAGTCAATCGGTCCGGATTTGACCGGGGCTTATGTAACCATCGGCAATTTCGACGGGATTCACCTGGGGCATCGTGATCTTTTCGCCACCCTCATTGCCGAGGCGCGATCCAAGACCAGCCGGGCTGCGGTCATAACCTTCGATCCCCATCCCAAAATGCTCCTCCATCCCGAGCGCCGGCCCTTCTACCTGATCACCACCCTCGAGGAAAAGATCAGGCTCCTTGCCGAATGCGGCCTCGATGCGGCGGTTATCGTCGATTTCAACCTCGAATATGCCAAGACCACTGCGGAGGATTTTATCAATGACTTTCTCTGGGGCAAACTCCGGATCAAAAAGATTCTCATCGGCCACGACTACACCTTCGGCAACCGGAAGCGGGGCAACGAAGCGCTCCTGACCGACTACGGCGGGAAACTGGGTTTCCAGGTGGGGGTAATCGAGGCCTTTACCCAGAACGGGAGGATCGTAAGCAGCACCAAAATACGGGAGGCCATCCTCCGAGGCGATCTTAACTCCGCCGCGGATTTTCTCGGCCGCCGCTACAATCTGGCCGGTCTGGTAATCCCCGGCAGCCGCCGGGGAAGGGATTTGGGATTTCCCACCGCCAACATCCGGCCGGAGAAGGAATTGATCCCCCCGGAAGGGGTTTACGCGGTCTATGTGGACCTGAAGGGGAAACGCCGGGACGGGGTTTTAAACATCGGCACCAATCCGACCTTTGCCGGGGTTGATCTGTCCCTCGAGGTTTTTCTCCTGGACTTCGCCGGGGATATCTATGGAGAGAGATTAAATATCCATTTTGTCGAAAGGATCCGCCCGGAGATCAAATTCCCGGAAGTCTCGTCGCTTCTCGAGCAGATCAAACGCGACATCGCCCGGAGCCGGGAAATCCTGGGTTCAAGCCATGGAGATTAAGGAGGTTCACCGATGGGATGTATCTCTAAGAGAGGCCCTCGGTCTCCAGGAAGCGTTGCGCCGGCGACTGATCATCCCCGCCTCCGAGGAACCGATCCTTCCCGGGACGATAGCCGGGGCGGATATCGCCTTCCTCAGGGAAGAAAACCTCCTTTTCGCCTCGGTGGTAGCCCTCTCCTATCCCGCCCTGGAGCCTCTGGAGGAGGCCTTTGCCGTCCGTCCGGCCTCGTTTCCCTATGTCCCGGGTCTCTTGAGTTTCCGGGAGGGGCCGGCCCTGCTTGAGGCCTTTGCCCGCCTGGAAACCGCGGTGGATGCGGTCATCTTCGACGGCCAGGGAATCGCCCATCCCCGGGGGATAGGACTGGCGGCCCACCTCGGTCTCTTTCTCGACCTGCCCACGCTGGGCTGCGCCAAAAAAAGGCTCATCGGGACCCATAAACCGGTGGGCGAAAATGCGGGAAACTCGGAAGACCTGATCTACGAAGGAAACCTGGTCGGTTCCGTCCTGCGCACCCGGTCCCGGGTCAAACCGGTCTTTGTCTCCCCCGGCCACAAGATCGGCCCGGCCGAGTCCAGGAAGCTGGTTCTCTCCTGTCTTGGCGGCCGCCGGCTTCCGGAGCCGGTGCGGCTGGCCCACCTGGCGGTCACAAAAAAGAGAAGGGAATATCCCCTCACCCCCGGAGGCAATCTCACCTCTCTCCCCCGCCCTCCCCGGCCTTACTGAAAAATGCCTCGCCCAGATAAGCCTGGGCAAAGCCCCCCTTGTTTCTGGTATCAATTGCGATCCTTATTTCCCGAAGGGTCCCCGGGGGCTGGCCCCCCTTCTCCTTGGCAAAGAGGGTCTGGAAGTCCTGATAAACGTTTCTCGTCTCTTCGTACCAGCGTCCCCGCCGGTCCTTCCCGTTTCTTACCACCACATATCTCGTTTGGGTGCCCGGGGACCGGGGGCCAGGCCCTATCCAGCCTTTCGGCGCCCGGTTGTCCCAGATATAGCCGATCACCGGTATATTCCTTCCCGCGGGAAAGCCGGTCGGGGCAAAGACCAGATATATCTTCAGCGCCTGGTCGTCGCTTCCCGCCCTTCTAATATCCCCTTGCTCAGGCAGGGCCACCGCCTGCCAGCGCCAGGTAAGATATGGATAACGGGCGATATCCACCGTAAGCCCCCGGGCGATCCCCAAGGCCCCCCGGCCTTCACTTGTCAGATTGAGGCCGTAAGCCCCGCCTACCCTCTCCAGGCTAAGTTTCGCCTTCCCCTCCTGCTCGACGATTTCCCAGCCCGCCGGGGCTCCCCGCCTGTGAGCCTCGGTTTTGAAGACGGCGGCTTCGATCCGGTCTCCGCCGGGCGCCGACTGCGGCAGAAGAAGGCCGATGAGCACCCCTGCCCAGAGGATGTAGCATCCTTTCTTCATCTTGAACTCTCAAGGCCTGCCTAAGCGATCTACCTTTCCCGGTAGAGGGCCATGATCTCCGACCGGGTGAGAAGCGCATCAACCCGGCTTACGTATTTGAGGATGTTCTCCCGGCCCCCCTCTTCCCGATCCACAAGCACCACAGCCCGATCGGTGACGAGACCGGCCTGGCGGATCCTCTCGATCGCGGTGATCGTCGAGCCGCCGGTGGTGATCACGTCATCGATAACCGCCACCTCCTCCCCGGGGGCCACGTTCCCCTCGACGGCGCTTCTGGTGCCGTGACCTTTTGCCTCCTTGCGGACGATGAAGGACTTGATCGGCCTCCCCTCCTGGTAGGAGACAAGGGCCAGGGCGCTGGCAATCGGATCCGCCCCGAGGGTCAGACCGCCGGCGGCGGTGATGGGCGTATCTCTTAGAAGGTCAAAGATCAAATGGCCGATAAGATACATCCCCTCCGGCTCCAGCGTGGTGGTTTTGCAGTTGAAGTAGTAGGGGCTCGTCTTTCCCGAAACCAGGGTAAAGGGGGGATCCTCGCTGTATTTGAACGATTTCTCCAGAATCATCCGGGCAAGCCGGCCGTTCATGGCCTGGTAGTCCATGGTCAACCTCCCAAATCAGGCGATTTTGTTGCACCCCGTCGCCCCTGGCAGCGACGCAAGCACCCGGACGGCCTCTACCCCGTCCCGGGCATACAGGGCGCCTACGCTCTCCGCGTATCTCTCCGTAACCACCGCTCCTCCCAGGATAAAGGGGCAGGAAAGGCCTTCGCCTCTGGCGGCCTCGAGAACCTCTTTCATCTGCACCATGGTGGTGGTCATGAGGGCGGAAAGGCCCACCGCAATCGGGTTATGCCGTCTGATCGCCTCTACGATAACCCCTTTGGGGACATCTTTGCCCAGATCGATCACCTCGAAACCGTTGTTTCTAAGAAGCAGCCCTACGATGTTCTTCCCGATGTCGTGGATATCCCCCTTGACCGTGGCCAGAACGATCTTCCCCTTCCCCGGGGCCGCAACCTCTCTCTTCAGGTCGCCTTCGAGGATCTCCATCGCCTGTTTCATGGCCTCCGCCGCCGCCACGAGCTGGGGAAGGAAGTAAACCTTCCTTTCGAAAAGCTCCCCGACCTTTCCTATCGCCTCCATCATCGAGTTCATGAGATCGGAGGACCGCTCGCCGGAACTTAAGGCCGCCTTTATAAGCGGCCTGATCTCCTCCCGATTGCCTTCAACGACGGCCTTCGAAATCTTTTCCCCAGGGGAAAAAGTCTCCCCCTCTCCCGTTTCCTGAGGGGCTGCCTGAAAATGGGCGATATAACGGGCGGCGCGAGGGTCGTCACCGGTCAGCACTTCCGAGGCAAGCTTGATCCGCATCAACTCCAGGGAGGCCGGATCGGCGATGGCCAGATTGAGCCCCCGCTCCCTGGCCATGGCCAGATAGGCCGCATTGAGCCAGGTTCTTCCGGGCAGTCCGAAGGAGATGTTGGTCAGTCCGAGCAGGGCAAGACAGCGAAACGACCGGCGGCACCAGCGGACGACCTCGAGGGTCTCGGCAACCGGAGACGCCCCGGAGGCGGCGGTCATGACGAGGGCATCGGCGATAATATCCTCTTTCGCAAACCCCCATTTTTTCGCCTCCCCGAAGATCTCCTTTATCAGCCGCTTCCGCCCGGCGGCATCCTGGGGAATCTCCGATGAACAAAGCGGCAGGACTATGATCATCGCCCCGTACCAGGCCGCAACCGGGAGAAGTCCGGCAATCTTCCCCTCTTCCGCGGAGATGGAATTGACCAGGGCCCGGCCGGGGTAGAGCCTGAGGGCCGCCTCCAGGGCTTTCGCATCGCCGGAATCGATCACCAGGGGAAGTCTCGTCGTCATCGCCAGGGTGCCGATCGCCTCCCTCATCGCCCGGGCCTCGTCGATCTCCGGCATCCCCACGTTCACATCGAGGAGATCCGCCCCGTTTCTCTCCTGTTCCCGGGCGAGCTTGCGCACCAGGGCGTACCTTCCGGCGGCGAGTTCCTCCTGCATCGCCTTCTTGCCCGTGGGATTGATCCGCTCCCCTACAATGGACAGGGGTTCTTTTCCCGTGAAGACCCGGCTCGACCTAGCGGAAGATAAGGCGCTAATCGACTTCCTCACCGGGCCTCTCGGCTTTACGCCGGAGGCGGCCCGGGCAAGTTGAGAGATATGTTCCGGGTCCGTGCCGCAGCACCCCCCCAGCAGGTTGACCCCTGCTGTTGCAAACCGGACGGCGCTTCCGGCGAACTCTTCCGGCCCCATGGGGAACACGGTCTTTCCGTCGAGAAGTTGCGGCACCCCGGCGTTGGGTTTGGCCGCAAGCGGCACCGTTGCGTAAGGCTTCATCGCCGCGATGAACCCCTCCATCGTCTCCGGGCCCGCGGAACAGTTGCATCCCACCGCGTCCGCCCCGAGGGACTGGAGGGTAATTACGGCGGTCACCGGATCGGTGCCGTTTAAGGTGCGGCCGCCGGGCTCCACGGTTACCGTAACCACGGTAAACCCGGCGCCGATCTCTTTAAGCGCGATGAGCGCCGCCCGGGCCTCCTGGATGTCGATCATCGTTTCGACGACGAAGAGATCGACCCCGCCCTCCTGCAATCCCAGGGCCTGTTCCTTGAAGGCTATAACGGCCTCCTCGAAGGAAAGCGGTCCGAAGGGCTCGACAAACTGCCCCGTCGGCCCCAGGTCCCCCGCGACGAAGACCTTATCTCCCGCCGCCGCCCGGGCCGTCCGGGCCAGCTCGGCATTGATCGATCTTACCTCTTTTTGCCCGTAGAGACCGAGTTTAAAACGGTTCGCCCCAAAGGTCGCCGTATAGATCACCCGGGCCCCGGCCTCGATATAGGCCCGGTGGATGTCCCTTAAAACATCCCGCCGGGAGAGACACCATTCTTCAGGACAGGCCCCGGGCGGCATCCCCCGCCGCTGCAGCTCGGTACCCATGGCCCCGTCGAGGATCACGATCTCTTTCTTAAGCAGGTTTTTTAATCTTTTTATCCGATCCATGGGGTACCCCGGCCGGCGGAAAACAGGCCGTTCTAGAGGGCCTTCAAGGCGGAAGCAACGGCGCTGCCCATCTCCCTTGTGCTTGCCGGAAGAGAGCCTTCGGAATAGATGTCCCTGGTTCTCAAACCCTGCCCGAGAACCCGGCGCACCGCCTCTCCCAGCCTTTCGGCCTCTTTTGCCAGACCGAACGAATGTTCGAGCATCATCGCCACCGAAAGGATCATCCCCAGAGGATTGGCGATGCCCTGACCGGCGATGTCCGGGGCGGAACCGTGGATCGGTTCGTACATGGCGCTCCTGCCCCCCAGGCTCGCCGAGGGGAGAATCCCGATCGAGCCCCCGAGAACCGAGGCCTCGTCGCTCAAGATGTCGCCGAACATGTTGGTGGTCACGATCACGTCGAACTGACCCGGGTTTCTGATGATCTGCATGGCGCAGTTGTCCACGTACATGTGCTTAAGCTCGACTCCCGGATAGTCCCTTCCCACCTCTGTTACCACATCCCGCCAGAGCTGGGTGGTCTCCAGGACGTTGGCCTTATCCACCGAAAGGAGTTTGCCCCTTCTCTTTTGGGCCAGCTCAAAACCCACCCGGGCGATTCTCCGGATTTCGTCTTCGGAGTAGGTCAGGGTATTGATCCCTATCCGCTGTCCGTTTTCCGTCTTTACCCCCCGGGGTTTCCCGAAATAGGCATCGCCGGTAAGCTCGCGGATGATCATGATGTCCACCCCGCGGATGACCTCGGGCTTAAGGGGCGAACTGGCGATCAATTCCTCATACACCACAACCGGACGGAGGTTGGCGTAAAGGCCGAGCCCCTCCCGGATCCCGAGCAGGGCCCGCTCCGGCCTCACCTCATAGGGCAGGGCCTCCCATTTAGGACCGCCCACGGCCCCCAGAAGCACCGCATCGCTCTTTATTGCGAGGTTGAGGCTCTCTTTGGGAAAGGGATCGCCCGAGCGGTCATAGGCTGAGCCGCCTAAGAGCCCCTCCTCAAATCTAAACCTGACCCCCGACCGCAGGGAAACAACCTCGAGCACCTTTACCGCCTCTTCCATGATTTCGGGACCGATGCCGTCGCCGGAAAAGACCGCTATGTTAAATTCATCCCTTTTCATTTTCCGTCATCCTCTTTTTCAGATAATTCATCAACCCCCCGGCCTCGATAAGTTCTGCCATAAAGGGCGGAGACGGTTTTATCTTAAGCTCCCTGCGCCCTTCTCCCAGGGTGATGATCCCCTTCCCCCCGTCCACCTCGATCTCATCCCCCTCGTCAATCGCCGGCCAGAGTTCGGGGGTTTCAAAAATCGGCAGCCCCATGTTGAACGAGTTGCGATAGAATATCCTGGCGAAGCTCCCTGCGACCACACAGGCGATCCCCGCCGCCTTGATGGCGATCGGGGCGTGCTCCCGGGAGGAGCCGCAGCCGAAATTTTCTCCGGCCACGATGATGTCGCCCGGCCGCACCTTCTTCACAAACGCCGGATCGGCATCTTCCATGCAGTGCAAGGCAAGGATAGCCGGATCCCAGGTGGTCAAATACCTTGCCGGAATGATCACATCGGTGTCGATATTATCCCCGAATTTCCAAACTCTTCCTTTGAATTTCATCGGCTTATCCTTCCTGAATCCGGGCCGGGCGTCTCCGCCTGGCGAATCGAATATTTTTTAGCCAAGCTCCTCCGGCGAGGCAATCCGTCCCAAAACCGCCGAGGCCGCCGCCACCGCCGGGTTTGCCAAGTACACCTCGCTTGCCGGATGTCCCATGCGCCCGACAAAGTTGCGGTTGGTGGTCGCCACGGCCCGCTCCCCTTCCGCCAGGACCCCCATATGCCCCCCGAGACAGGGACCGCAGGTAGGGGCGCTTATCACCGCCCTGGCCTTGAGGAAAACCGACAGCAGCCCTTCTTCCAGGGCCTGACCGTAAATCTCCTGGGTCGCCGGGATCACGATCAGTCTTACCCCCGGATCAACCTGGCGGCCTTTGAGCACCTCCGCCGCGATCCGGAGATCCTCGATCCGGCCGTTGGTGCAGGAACCGATGACCGCCTGATCGATTTTCACCTCTCCCACGCGGCTTATGTCCCGCACATTGGACGGCAGGTGGGGGAAGGCCACCTGGGGCTCGATGCTGCCCACATCCAGCTCGATCACCCGGGCGTAATCCGCATCGGGATCGGAGGCTAAGAGGGTATGGTTTCTCTTGGCCCTTTTCTCCACATAGGCCAGGGTCACCTCGTCCGGGGGAAAGATCCCGTTTTTCGCCCCCGCCTCGATGACCATGTTGGCGATGGTGAACCGGTCGGCCATTCCGAGACGGGCAATCGCCTCGCCTGTGAACTCCAGGGCCCGGTAGTTCGCCCCATCCACACCGATTAGCCCGATGAGATAGAGGATTATATCCTTCCCCGAAACCCAGCGTCCGGGCCGGCCCGCCAGGGAAACCTTGATCGTTTCGGGCACCTTGAACCAGGCCTCGCCGGAGAGCATGGCCGCGGCCAGATCGGTGCTGCCCACGCCGGTGGCAAAGGCCCCCAGGGCGCCGTAGGTGCAGGTGTGGCTGTCGGCTCCGATCACGAGATCGCCGGGCAGGACGATACCCTTCTCCGGCAGGAGGGCGTGCTCCACCCCCCCTTCGCCTAACTCATAATAATGGAGCAGGTCCTGCTCCCGGGCAAAATCCCTCATGATCTTACACTGGAGGGCCGCATTGATATCCTTGTTGGGGGTGAAATGATCCGGTATCAGAACCACCCGTTTTCGGTCAAATACCTTCCTTCCGCCGGCCTTCCGGAACTCCTCGATGGCAAGCGGCGCCGTCACGTCGTTCCCCAGGGCGATATCCACCCTGGCCATGATCAAATCCCCCGGAGAGAGCTTCTCCTTGCCGCTTTTAAGGCAGAGAATCTTTTCGGTTATCGTCATTCCCATGCTGTCTTCCCCCCCCTCTGCCCACAGGCAGTTGCTGCTTTAAAAAACTTGACGCCTGCCTTTTACCCGATTGGCTCCGATTATTCAACCTCAACTTCCTCGGCGGACCTCTTGAGAAACTCGAGGCGGTTTAAGGCATTGATATAAGCCTTGGCGGAGGCGACGATGACGTCGGGATGGGCGCCCCTTCCTACGACGCTCTTGCCGTCGTAACGGAGCTGAACCATGGCCTCTCCCTGGGCGTCGGTGCCCCCGGTGACCGCGTTCACCGCGTATTTCAGGAGGTGATAATTCGTTTTGGTGATCTTCCTGATCGCGGCAAAGGTGGCGTCCACCGGCCCCACCCCGAAACCGGCGTCCTGAACGACTTCGCCCTCAACCTCCATCTGCATGGTGGCCGTGGGGATGGCTACATTCCCGCTTACCACGTTGAGATAGATCAGCCTGTACCGGTCTTCCCGTTCATAGACCTCCTCATAAACGATAACCTCGAGGTCCTCGTCGAACACCTCTTTCTTGACGTCCGCCAGGTCTTTAAACCGGGCGAAGACCTTGTTCAGATCCTCCTTGCCCAGGCTGTAGCCCATCTTTTTCAAGTGTTCCGAGACGCTGTGCCTGCCGGAATGCTTTCCCAAAACCAGACGGGTATCGGAGAGCCCGACCGACTGGGGGGTCATGATCTCGTAGGTGGATTTTTCCTTGATCAGGCCGTCCTGATGGATCCCCGACTCATGGGCAAAGGCATTGGCCCCGACAATCGCCTTGTTCGGCTGGATCGGGAGGCCGGTAATCTTGGTCAAAAGCCGGGAGGTCTGGTAGATATATTCGGTTTTGATCCCGGAGGAATAGCCGAAAAAGTCCCGCCTCGTGGCCAGGGCCATGACGATCTCCTCCAGGGCCGCGTTGCCCGCCCTCTCGCCGATCCCGTTTATCGTGCACTCGACCTGCCTGGCCCCGCTCCTCACCGCGGCGAGCGAATTGGCCACGGCCAGGCCAAGATCGTTGTGGCAGTGAACGGAAATCACCGCCTGCGAGATGTTTCGCACCCGGGCAAAGAGAAAGGCGATAAGGGCGCCGAACTCCTCCGGGATCGCATATCCTACCGTATCGGGGATATTTACCGTGGCGGCCCCCTCGGCGATTACCGCCTCGACCATCTCGGCCAGATAATCCCGGTCCGTCCGGGTGGCATCCATTGGCGAGAATTCCACGCCCGGGGTATATTGCCGGGCATGGCGCACCGCTTCCCTCGCCTCGGCTAAAACCTGGGCGCGGCTCTTTTTCAACTGATACTTAAGATGGATGTCGGAGGAGGAGATAAACGTATGGATCCGGGGGTGCGCCGCCTCGGCTATCGCCTCCCAGGCTCGGTCGATATCGAAGAGGTTGGCCCTGGCCAGGGCGGCGATCTGGGCGCCTCTGATCTCCCGGGCTATCTGACGGACCGCCTGGAATTCCCCCTCCGAGGCCACCGGGAACCCGGCCTCGATAATATCCACCCCGAGTTTCTCGAGCTGCCTTGCCAGCCTGAGCTTTTCATCGAGGTTCATGCTGGCGCCCGGCGACTGCTCCCCGTCCCTCAAGGTGGTGTCAAAGATCAATACCTTCTCCATTGCCTGCCTCCTTCTTGTAATAACAAAAAAGGCCATGGTTTCTGCCCATGGCCTTGTTCTTAGTTTCTTCTTGTCTTGAGGTCAACCCCAGGTCATGGACCGATACCCTATGGCCAGGCAAAGAAGAGCGAGAACCATCAGGCCTTCGTAAACCTCTCCGCCATCCAAAACCAACCGGGGTGTATTCATCTTATTCATCCTGCCCAACCCTCCTACCTTAGCCGGGCGATCGTTGTCAAGGATTTAATCTTGATCAAAAACAAAAAGGCCCTCCCGGGGTGAATCGGGAAGGCCTTGGTGAAGATCCGCCTGGGACGGCCGGAGAGGGAAATCTACCACCTCTCTCCCCGGCTGTCTTCAGTGATACTAAGTTCTACCGCCTCTACCCGGGCCGAATCCCGGACCGGAACCCTGCCCGCCGCCCATCTGGCAGCCGCCGCCCCGCCGGGAGCCGGGGCCGGCCAAACCGGCATCCAATTTTGCCCTCTGTTCCGGGGTGAGCATTTTGAGAAACTCGATTCTGGCAGAGGTTCCCTTGGCCTGAAGTTCCCCCTTCAGATCCCGCATCTCCTTCTGCACGGCGGCGATCTTCTCCTGATTCGGGGCCGGCTCACTCCAGAGGAGTCGCATTTCGTTTCTCTTGCCGAACATCTTCTCCATCAGGGGAGCGGCGTCCTTGAACCTCTCTTTGCGGAGATCCGCAACCTTCTTCGTCTGCTCCGGGGTCAGGTTAAGCTTTTCGATAACCCCTCCCTTGCCCATCCAGCAGCCTCCAGGGCCTTCACCCCCCCCCATCATCCCCCGCGCCTCTGCGGGAGATCCGGCTACCAGGACCGAAACTGCCAATACCGCGACAGCCATCCCTAAAATCTTTTTCATCTGGTAAATCTCCTTTCTTAAATATTTTGACTATACCCTTAGCAATGGCCATGCCAAAACATTGCGTCAATTGCAACCAGCGTAATTCACGAATGAATACAGAAACTGCCTTAAATATTCAACCCCATTCCAGCCCCATTCACCGGCCGCAGGAAAAAATCCCTGGCTATTATGTATCCTCCCGTGGTATCCAATCGGATAAAAAGTATCCATTTGCTGGGAGCAAGCAGGCTGATCCGGGAGAAGGCAATGAAGTTCAGGGCAGGTTTTAAGGGGTTCTCCCCCTGGTTCATCCTGGGGGTGGTGGCCATTATCATTCCCGTCATCGCCGTTGGCACCCTGGACAACATCAAGAAACAGCGCTCGGGACTGACCGAAGTTCTCCTCGCCCAGGGGGCCGCCTTGATTCGTTCTTTCGAGGGGAGCGCCCGGGCAGCGGCGGGCCTTAACTGGGGCGCCTTCGAGCTCCAAAAGCTTCTGGTGGAAATGGCTCAGCAGCCGGATCTGGATTACCTCCTCGTGGTAAACAGCAAGGGTCTGATCTTAGCCGACAGCGACCCGGCGATGGTGGGGGAGACTTACGGCGGGGACCTCGATCTCGCCGGGATTTCCCGGTCCGCTGAGGTCTCCTTCCGGATCGTCACCCAGACCTCCGGCCAGGAGACCTTCGAGGTCTTCCGGCGGTTTTCCCCGGGGGAAAAAGGCCGGGATAATCCCCTTGCCGCAGGTGAGGAGGGGCAAGTCATCTTCGTCGGGATGAACTTCGAGCCGATAAAGAAGGCCCGGGAAAAGGAAATAGCCCAGACCCTGACCTTGACCGCCGTTCTCGTCGGGATTGGCGTCATCGGCCTGATTTTGTTTATGCTCACCCAGGCCTATCGCACCGCCAGGGTTTCCCTCTCCCAGGCGAAGGCCTTTGCCGCGGTGCTGATCGAACATTTACCCTTGGGTCTTTTAGCCTTCGACAGGGAAGGAAACCTCGCCACGGCAAACAGGGAAGCGGCGAGGATCCTCCAGGGCGACCCCGCCGGCCGGGGGGGAGACACGGCAGGCAGTCTTCTTCCCGAGGGTCTGGCAAACTTCCTCACCGCCGCCCAGGCGGCCTCCGCACCGCAGGATGCGGTGATAACCTTGCGGGAGCCGTTCAACCTCACCCTGGAGACAATCTCCGCCCCTTTGCAGGATGAAGGAGGTCTCCGGGGGAACATCTTGCTCTTTCGCGATATTACCGAACTCGAGCGCCTGCGGGACGAGGTGGCCAGAAGCAGGCGGCTCGTGTCTCTGGGCAACCTGGCCGCCGGAGTCGCCCATGAGATCAGGAACCCGCTGAGTTCGATCAAGGGTTTCGCCACGTACTTCAGAGAAAGGCTCGCCGACAGCCCACCGGATGTCGAGACCGCGGAGGTGATGATCCGGGAGGTGGACCGTTTGAACCGGGTGATTAACGAGCTTCTCGAATTCGCCCGGCCCCGGCCGCCGGGGATGAGATCGTTAAACGTAAGCGAGGTGATCGGCCAGGCAAAGGAAATGATGGCCAGCCTGGCCAAGAAAAAGGGAATCGCCCTCAACTTCCAGTTGCCGCAGGAGGATCTGATAATCGAAGGAGACCCGGACCAGCTCAAGCAGGTCATCTGGAATCTCTATCTCAACGCCCTGGAGGCGACGGAGCCCGCGGGAAGGATCGAGGTGATCCTGAAGGCGGAAAACGACCGGATCGGGATAACCGTGGCGGATACGGGCAAGGGAATCTCCGGGCAGGACCTGCCCCATCTCTTTGATCCCTACTTTACCACCAAGGCCGCCGGGGTCGGTCTGGGACTGGCCATCGTCCATCGGATAGTCGAGGCCCACCGCGGGGAAATAAGGGCCGAGAACCGCCCCGAGGGAGGCGCCTCCTTCAAGGTGCTGCTCCCGAAGGTTGACAGATATTGAGGAACCTCTCATGCCGCAGAATATTTCCCTCCTGGTAACCGACGACGATCAGGCCCATCGTCTGATGCTGAAAACCCTTCTTACCGGCTGGGGCTACGAGGTTCAAGAGGCCGGTGACGGAGCAGAAGCCGTCGCCTCGGTCAGGGCGGGATCCTTTGACGCCATCCTCATGGATATTCGGATGGTTAAGGTCTCCGGAATCGAGGCGCTGGGGGAGATCAAGGCCCTGAACCCGGCCATCCCGGTGATCATCATGACCGCTTACGCTTCCGTCGATACGGCGGTGGAGGCCCTCAAGAAGGGGGCATACGATTACCTGACCAAACCGCTTGATTTCGATGAGCTCAAACTTGCCCTCGCCCGGGCAACGGAGCACAGCCGCCTGAAGGCGGAAAACCTCCTGCTTAAGGCCCGGCTGGGGGCCATTTTCGATCCGGGGAACCTCATCGGCCGGAGCCCGGCGATGAAAAGGCTCCTTTCCATCGTAGGCCAGGTGGCCCCCTCGGAGGCAACCGTCCTGATCACCGGCGAATCGGGCACCGGCAAGGAGATGATCGCCGGGGCGATCCACAAAAACAGCTTGCGGAGGGACGGACCCTTCATCAAGATGAACTGTGCCGCCCTGGTGGAAAACCTGCTTGAGGCGGAACTGTTCGGTCATGAGAAAGGCTCCTTTACCGGCGCGGACCGGAGGAGGGAGGGGAAATTCCTCCAGGCCGACGGGGGAAGTTTCTTCCTGGACGAGGTAAGCGAAATGTCTCCGGGGATGCAGGTGAGGCTCCTTAGGGTCCTCCAGGAAAGGGAGATAACCCGGGTGGGGGGATCGGAAACCTTGAGGGTAGATGTAAGGCTCATCGCGGCGACAAACAGGAATCTGGAGCAGGAGGTGGCCTCTGGCCGCTTCCGGGAGGATCTCTTCTACCGTCTCAACGTGGTGAATCTCCTGGTCCCCCCTCTTAGGGAGAGGCGGGAAGACATTCCCCTCCTCGCCCAGCATTTTCTGAGGACATTTTCCGAGCGTAATCACAAGGAAACGAAGGGATTCACCCCCAGGGCGATGGACAGGCTCAACCATTTCCCCTGGCCCGGCAATGTCCGACAGCTGGCAAACGCAGTGGAGCGGGCGGTGGTCCTGTCCCAATCCTCCTATATCGAGGAAGGGGATCTGGCCTTGAGCTCCGGGGGCCAGGAGGAGGAACAAGAGAGGGCGGCAAGCGATCCGGCCCTTCTCCCCCTGGAGGAGATCGAAAAGGCGGCGATCATCAAGACCCTGGAGGCCGTCCAGGGCAATAAGAGCGAGGCGGCCAGGCGCCTGGGGATCACCAGGAGAACCCTCCACAAAAAGCTCAAGGCCTACGGACTGATGTAGGACGATTGGGGCATCATAGTCCCGCTTCATTTCTTCTTGACTAGATCAGGCATCTGAAATAGACAGGGAACAGTTGGCGAAGGCTCCCCTCTAAACAGAACGTATTACATATACCAAGAAGGGCAGGAATCGGGGGTATGTTCCACCGCACCGGCAGATATCCTCTCTTAAAGCCTCTTATCCTGGGCGTTTTCGTGGGTGTGCTTTTCTTTGCCTTTACCCTTGGTTCCTACCGAGCCTCGGGGGATGCCCGATTCTGCGGATCCTGCCACAGCATGAAAACAACCTATCGCCAATGGGGTTCATCTCAGCACCGGCAGTTTAACTGCACCGAATGTCATCTTCCCGCCAGGGGGCTTGCCGCCCAGGCAGCCTATAAAACCAGGGCGGGATTGAATGATCTCATCCGGGAAACCGCCCGGGATTACCCGGTTGCCATCGTCCTTTCCCGGGAAGGACGCCGGATCATAAATGAAAATTGTGTCCGCTGCCACTCCTCGACCGTCGCCGAGACTAAAATGGCCGGGGAAGAGGCAAATTGCCTGGCCTGTCACCGTTATCTCGTCCATGGCCGGGGGCGGCAGGAGGGAGGTATCCGTGTCGAAAAGTAAAGGGATCTTCTACATTCTTCTTACTTTAGTTCTTATCATGGCAATGGT
Organism: Syntrophobacterales bacterium; assembly: GCA_037445955.1. Taxonomy (GTDB): domain Bacteria; phylum Desulfobacterota; class Syntrophia; order Syntrophales; family CAMTWB01; genus JBBIJM01. Next base: position 13,201 of record JBBIJM010000011.1, on the reverse strand, counting down.
CGCCTTGACCAGAAGCTTCTTCCTGCCCCTGCCCGAGGCGGTGAAGCTCACGGCGATGACAGAATCGGAATACGATCCGGCAGCCTGGGGGAAACACTACCCTCTCCAATACGAAAGTTACTTAAAGAATAAGGAGATGGCCCCCTCGCCTACCGGATTCGGCGGAAGCGTCAATTATCAGAAGTCGACCAAAGAACCGGAGATTCTCGTCAACTTCAAAGGGATGCCCTTCAGCAAGGATTATACCGAAGACCGGGGGCACCCTTACGCCCTGGAGGATTTGAAGGCCTCCAAGCGGGTGGGACCGGCCTCCCCGGGGGCCTGTATGACCTGCAAAAGCTCCCAGCTTAACGAAACCTTTTTAACCAAGGGCTGGGATTTCGCCAAGGTTCCCCTTCTTGAACTGCTGCCCGGCTTAAAACACTCGATCGTCTGCCAGAGCTGCCACGATCCGAAGACCATGAACCTGCGGGTGACGAATCCCGCCTTTGTCGAGGCCATGGAAAGGAGGGGAGTTGATGTCCGGAAGGCCTCAAGACAGGAGATGAGGAGCTACGTCTGCGCCCAGTGCCACTCGGAATATTATTTCGAGCCGGAAGGCAAGCGGGTCGTCTTTCCCTGGGACAGCGGGTTTACCGCCCAGGATATCTATGCCTATTACCAGGGTCGGCCCCGGGGCTTTGAAATGGATTGGGCTCATCCGGATTCCGGGGCCAAGATGCTCAAGGCCCAGCATCCCGAGTACGAGCTTTTCATAGGAGGGGTCCACGCCAAATCCGGGGTTGCCTGCGCCGACTGTCATATGCCCTACGTAAGAAAAAAAGGAAAGAAATACTCCTCCCACTGGGTTACAAGCCCCCTTAGAACGACCCAGAATTCCTGCCGGACCTGCCATGATCAGGACGACGCCTGGCTTCTCGAAAGGGTGAAAAGGGTCCAGAACCAGGTCTGGGAAATCCAGCGCACCGCGGGCATGACCATCGCCCGCGCCCATGAAACCATCGGTAAGGCCGGAAAAGGAGCAAAGACAAATCGAGAGGAGCTGGAAAAGGCCCGGGAACTGATCCGCAAGGCCCAGTGGTACTGGGACTATGTGGCCGCGGAGAATTCGATGGGGTTCCACAACCCCGATCAGGCGCTCTCCACCCTGGGCCAGGCGATCGATCTCGCCCATCAGGCAGCGGATGCGGCAAATCGGGCAGACCTAGGGCGGAAGTAGGCATTCCGGGGACAGCATTAATTATCTCGAGAGTTTTGACTACGACGGCCTTGTAATTCCTCTCCTTGCTTTCCCTCCTGAAATATTGATAATGCTCCGAGGTTTTTGAAACCGACGACTAAAGCGAAGGAGAGGGACATGAATTGCTTCCGTTGTGAAAGGCAGATCCCCGAGGAGAGCCGCTACTGCATGTATTGCGGCGTTTATCTATCCAGGGAGGAATCTGCGGAAAATACCGACGAGGAATGGCAAGACCGCATCCTCTGCAGCGATGGCCGCTGCACCGGGGTCATCGAAAACGGCGTCTGCACCCAGTGCGGTCTGCCCGGCTAAAGGAAAAGCGCCCATGGCAGAGGTCCAGATCTTCGACGATTGGCCCGATCGTTACGACCGGTGGTTTAGCACCCCCGAGGGCAGGCTGATAAAGGGGTACGAAAGCGAGGTCGTCTTGAAACTTCTAAAGCCTGGTGCCGGGGAACTGATCCTCGATGCGGGCTGCGGAACGGGGATCTTCACCGCCTGTTTTCTTGATTGGAAGGCCCGGGTCGTGGGGCTGGACATCTCGTTTGCCATGCTAAGGCGTTCTGGGGAAAGGGGAAAAGACCTCCCCTTCTTCGCCCTTCAGGGCGACATCCTCGCCCTCCCCTTTCCAGACGAAACCTTCGACAAGGTCGTCTCGGTTACGGCGGTGGAATTCATTGCCGAAGGCAGAAAAGCGATAGCCGAATTGTTCCGGGTGTCCAAACCGGGGGGGGTGATCGTCGTGGCCACCTTGAACTCTCTTGGCCCCTGGGCCGAAAGGCGACGGGATAAGACGGAAAAAAACGGCCACCCCATCTTCGACAAGGTGGTCTTCCGCTCTCCCGCCGATTTGAGTGCCTTGACCGAAGAGCCCGGGGAAATAGTTACGGCGATTCACTTTGAAAAGGATACGGATTTGGGAAAAATCCCCGTCCTCGAGGAGGCAGGGATGAAGGCCGGACTCATGACCGGGGCCTTTGTCGCGGCCAGATGGGTTAAACCGGGCCGATCGGGCGCCCAAGCAAGCTTTTATAACGCCAGAGCTGGGCCGCGGCCCTAGCGGCCCTCTCCGGGGTGGGGTAGTTCACAATCGCCCCGGCCTCTTCCAGCCGGTTGATCTCCTCATCCCAGAGGTCCTGGGGCGCCGAGAGACAGCAAAGGAGAGGCTTTTTCTGGCGCCACCGGCCAAGCATTCCCTCAAGACCGGCGAGAACCTCCGCATTGGCCGAGGCGAATACGATGAGAAGGAGGATAAGGTGGACGTTTTCGTCTTCCATCGCCGCCTTAAGAATCCCCTCCAGCCGGGGAACGTCATACCAGGCCGGCCCCATGTCCACCGGATTGCCCCGGAAGGCAACAGGAGGGAGAAGCCCGTTGATCGTCTCCGCGGTGGCCGCGGTAAAGGCGGCCACCTCCAACCCTTCCGCCTCGCAGATATCCGCGGCGACGATTCCTAAACCCGCCTGGGCAGTAAGGATCGCCACCCCCGCCCCCGCAGGTTCCGGGCAGAGAGCCAGGGCCCTGGCCGTATCCAGCAGGAGCGTGAGATCGTCAATCTCGAAAAGCCCCCCCTGGCGGAAGGCTCCCCGGTAGATCTCGCCCCGGCCGGCCAGGGTGCCCGTATGGGAACGGGACGCCTCGTTCCCCACCCGAGCCTTCCCCGCCTTATATACCAGAATCGGTTTCCTGCCCCGGTGCCTTCTTCCCGCCTCAATCAGCCGGCGGGGATCCTCCAGACCTTCCAGATAAAAGATAAGGACGGAAGAATCGCCATCTTCCATCAGATACTCCAGCACCTCGGGAAAATCGACGTTGAGCCTGTTTCCCAGACCGATGATCTTGCTTAAGCCCGCCTTCGCCTCTCCGGCGAGAAAGCCCAGCAGATGGGAAATGCCGCCGCTCTGGGCAACCAGGGCGAGGCTTCCCTTCTTCAAGGCGGAGAATTCCGGGGTAAAGGAGGCGTTGAGATCGGCTCTCAGATTAACGAAACCGTAGGTGTTGGGACCGATTACCGGGATCCCCTGGCCCTTGATTATGTCAAGAAGCCTCTCGTGAAGCTCCCCCCCTGCCGGATCTTCGATCTCCCGGAAACCGGCGGTGATGAGGGCAATTCCCCCGGTTTTCCGCCTTGCACATTCGGCGAAGACCCCGGGGACCTGAGCCGCGGGGACGACCACCACGACCAGATCCAGATCTTCTCCACATTGAGACAGAGAACCGCAGACCGGATGACCCATGATTTCCCGGGCCTCCGGATTGATGGGGATGATCTTTCCCCGGTAGCCCCCTTTCACCAGGCTTTTCATTACATGAAATCCCAGCTTCCCCGGATTGGCCGAGGCGCCCACCACCGCCACGCTCCGGGGATTGAAGAGGCGCTCCAGCCTCGTTTTGCCAATCATCTCTCACCTGTCTCCCTTCGTGGGGGGAAACATCCGCTCCCTCCCGAAAAACAATCTCAAATCAACGCCCCGTTTTAATCCCCTTTCCCTTTAGAGGAATCAGAAGGAACCCGGCAAAAAGGGCCAGGACGGCGGCCAGGGCAAAGGGGATGAGAAAAGAGCCGAGCACGTCCCGCATCTCCCCCCCCAGCCGGTGCGCCAGGATCGCCCCGGTTCCATAGAAGGGAACCAGGGCGCCAATCGCACTGGCCATTATCTCCCGGGGAAAGTAATCGCCGCTCAAGGCGGCATACAGGGGGAAGGTAGCGCCGTAGAAGATCCCCAGAACCAGGATAATTGCCGCCAGCCAGGAATAATTCCCCCCGGCAATGACAATGCCGATAAGCACCGCCGCCACGGCCACATTGGAGATGGTTAAGGTCAACCGTCTCCCCAGATAATCGGAAAGGAGGGGAAGGGAAAGAACCCCTATGATCTGGCCTATCCCATGAAAGGCGGCTAATTGCGAGGCCCCCTCGAGATCGAAACCCAGTTCGAAGCGGGCATAGTCGACCATGAAGGTGGTGATAAGATACAAGGCCGCCCCGATTGAGGCATAGGAGAGGCCGATGATCCAGAAGCTCTTTGACCGAAGGATCTGCCGATAAACCTGACGTCTTGCCGCCCCGGGCGATCTCGACTCGCCGGTCTCCTCCCCGGCCCCGCCGGATCCCCAGGGAGAAAGGCCCATCTCCGCCGGCTCCCCCCGGATCAGGGCGGCGTTAGTCAAGACCATGACCAGGGCCGCAGTCCCCAAAATGAAATAAAAATATTCCCACCCCCAGCAAACGACGATGAACGGGAAGAGATAACCCATCGTGGCGAAGCCCAGACCATAGCCAACGGAGAGCAGTCCTACGGCAAGGCCCCTCCTTTTCACCGAAAACCACCGCTGGACGGTCGTGATAATCGGCGCCCACATGGCCGCGGCGCCCGCCCCCGCCAGGCCGAAAAAGACGATCCCCTGGAGATAGGTCTGGGCCGTTCCCATGAGGAAGGTCCCCCCGCCCAACAGGAGGCCGAACAGGGGGATAACCCTTCTGGCCCCCCACCGGTCGGAGAGATAGCCGGCCAGAGGGGAGAGGCAGATATAGGAGAAGATGTAGGCGTTGAAGATATCCCCCCCTTCCCGGCGGTTAAGGAGAAGCGCCGGTATCAGTTCGGGAAGGACGACGCCATAGCTTAGCCTTATCCCATAATTGATGAAAAGATTGACGAAGCAGACGATGAGAATAATCCAGGCAAAATGGAGGGAAAGCCCGGGACGGAAAGTGGTTGTCATGGTCCTCTCCGGAAATATGAACACTTAGTTTCGGGGACGGTATGAGAGCTTTGAAAAACCGCCGATCTTGTCATTTCGACCGCAGGGAGAAATCTTAAACAGTCTAAATACATTAAGATTTCTCGTCGCCTGAACCCCTGGAGATGACATTATTCAAAGCTTTCAGATATAATTACGAAAGCAAGGGGATTAGGATGTCCCCGAAATTACGGCCTGCTTAAAGCGTTGACTAGCACAATTGACCCCTTGACGCCACCGGATTTATCTATCTCCTCGAAGATATTGATAGCCTTACGCCCGGATTTATTATAAGGAAAAGGCCCGGCCTAAGGAAGCAGAGCCGCCGGCCGTAAGCCGCCTAAGAAAGCCTTCAGGATGAACCGGAACGAACAGGCAAGAAGATTCTTTCATCTGTTGGGGTTGGCTATCCCCTTTGGCTACTGGTCCGTCGAGGAGCGCCTTTTTCTCCCCCTCTTTTATATCGCGGCGGCCTTGATCGCAGGAATCGAGATGGCCCGGCTCAAAATCGAGGCCGCGGCTGCGCTCTATAACCGCCTGTTTAAAGGGCTCCTCCGGCCGCGGGAGCTGACCCATTTCTCCGGGGCCTTCTTCTTTGCCATCGGCGCCTCCCTTGCGGTCGCCCTTTTCCCCAAAGATGTGGCGGTATCATCCCTGCTCGTTCTTTCCCTGGCGGATCCCGCGGCCGCCGCAATCGGCGGGCGTTACGGAAAGATCCGCCTTTTGGGCAAGACCCTCGAGGGGAGTCTCGCCTTCTTCCTTTTCGCATTTCTCATCCTGGGCCTCTATAACCCCTTAGGCGGATCAATCTTAAAATACATCCTCCCCGCCCTCGCCGGCACCCTGGCTGAGCTTTACCCCGGGCGCCTGAATGACAACCTGACGATCCCCCTTGTCGTCGGGGCCGCCTTGATCCTCGTTCTCTAGGAGAAGAACCTTGAACATCATCTTAGGCTCCCTCCTTTTTTTAATCCTGGCCCAGGCGGCAGGACCGACGGTCTTTCCCGACGCCGACCGGGGGATTCTCGATGGGATATTTGCTCAGGCCCGCAGGGTAAACCTCGCCGCCCTTCCCCCGGGAGAGGTGGTGGCGGCTGTGGGAAAGGGTTTTCTCGGGGCCGATTATGCCGCAAACCCCCTGGAGGCAGAGGGAGAGGAAAGGCTGATTATCCGACTCTCCCGCTTCGACTGTTATACCCTGGTGGAGGGGTCCCTGGTGTTGGCCGGGCTGATCAAGGCGGGCCGGCTGACGGAGGAAGATTTTCTCAAAGAAACGGCAAACGTCCGTTACCGGGACGGGACAATCCGCGGCTACCCTTCGAGGTTGCACTACTTCTCCGACTGGATCCGGGAGCTGGAAAGGCGGGGCCGGGGCCGGGACATAACCCGCTCCTTAGGCGGGATACCCTATCAAAAAAAGATCAGCTACATGAGCGATAACCCGGATAAATACCCCCCCTTAAAGAGGAATAGAAGTTATCTGGAGGAGCTCCGCAAGATCGAGGGGGAGATATCCTTGTGGCGGAAATACCATATCCCCAAGGAGCTAGTCGATAAGACCGAAGGCGACATAAGAAACGGGGATCTGATCGGGATAACAACGGACATAAAGGGCCTCGACATCTCCCATGCGGGCATCGCCGTCCGGGGGGAAGGGGGTCGTCTCCACCTCCTCCACGCCCCCGGCCCCGGGCGGCAGGTGGAGATCACCGCCTCCCCCCTGGCGGACTATCTCGCGGCAAACAAAAGGCAGACGGGGATCATGGTCTTCCGGAGCAATGGGGTCAAATCTTTAAACTTGACAATTCCAAGTTTGAAGCCCCACCAGAGAGCTGAATTGAATGGGGTCAAATCTTTAAACTTGACAATTCCAAGTTTGAAGCCCCACCAGAGAGCTGAATTGAATGGGGTCAAATCTTTAAACTTGACAATTCCAAGTTTGAAGCCCCACCAGAGAGCTGAATTGTCAAGTTTAAAGATTTGACCCCAAAGACCAAAGATGCTTAAGAACGTTCTCACCCGGCTCGTCCGGGACGAATTCAATCGGACCCTCTCGTTTGAGGAGGGGCAAAGGCCCGATCTGCCCGAATGCGCAGACGATCTGCCCCGCCTCCTTTATCTTCACGTCCCCTTTTGCCGGCGACTCTGTCCTTACTGTTCTTTCAACCGGATCCCCTTCGAAAAGGAGACCTGCCGGTCCTATTTTAAGGCCCTCCGGAAGGAAATGGGGTTTTACAAGGCCCGGGGCTACGATTTCCAGGGGCTCTATGCGGGCGGAGGAACGCCTACGGTAATGCCTGAGGAGCTTGTGGAGACCTTGCACCTGGCCAACGAGTTGTTTGCCATAAGGGAGATCTCCGTTGAAACGAACCCCGATGACCTGCGGGCGGCGGGGGAGACTTTGGCCGCGGTCCCAGTCCAGAGACTTTCCGTTGGGGTACAGAGCTTCCAGGACGGTCTCCTCAAAGAGATGGACCGCTATGAGAAGTACGGCAGCGGCCAACAGATTGCCGCGTCGTTGCGAGAACTTCAGGGAAGGTTTCCCACGTTGAACGTGGACATGATTTTCAACTTTCCCACCCAAACCGAGGCGATGCTCGAGGATGACCTTTGCCGTTTGGTCGATCTGGGGGTCGATCAGATAACCTACTATCCCCTGATGGTTTCCGATTACACAAGGAGGGAGATGGAGGCCAAAATGGGCCTCCTCGATTACCGCAAGGAAGAAAGGTTCTATCGGAGGATAGTCGAGCGGCTCACCCCCGCCTATCGTTTCTCTTCCGCCTGGTGCTTTTCGAAGGCGGCCTCCGGGGGTATAATCGATGAGTATATCGTTCAGTATGGCGAGTATGCCGGTCTGGGAAGCGGCTCGATCGGATATCTGGGCGGGGCCTGTTATGCCAACACCTTCAACATCCCCGAATACGTCCGCCTGGTTGAGGCAGGGAGACCGCCCATCCAGGCCCGACGGTTATTTTCCCGGCGGGAGATGGCGCGGTACGATCTGCTCATGAACCTCTTCGGCCTCAAGCTGCCGGCGTCATATCTGTTTAAGAAGTATGGACCCCGGGCCTATTTCGGCCTGGCCCGCGATCTTGGGGCATTCATGGTGATTGGCGCCCTGAAATATAAAGAGGGCTCCTTTTGTCTGACCGGACGGGGCGCCTATCTCTGGGTGATCATGATGCGGGAATTCTTTACCGCGGTGAACAACTTTCGGGATTATTGCCGAAAAAGGATGTAGGCGGGAGTTTCGGGATCATTTGTGGTAATTAAAATTAACATTGTCGTTGCCGGGCGAGGCGGTTTATGAACGAAGAAAAGAACATCCTTTTAAGAGATCTCCCCCGGGTGGACGAGCTCCTTCTCGAGCTCAAAAGGGGGGAGGCAGGGGAGCGGGTTTCCCGGGAGGTGGCAAAAGAGATCGCCCGAAAGGTGATAAACGATCTTAGGTTGAAAATTCTTGAGACCTCGCCAGATAGCCTGGCCTCTTTGAGACCCGCCTTGGATCTGACCGCCGCTCTAAAGCGGGCCCGGGAGATGATCGGGGAGATCAAGACCTGCTCGCTTAGGCCCCTGGTGAATGCGACCGGGATCATTATCCATACCAATCTGGGCCGGGCGCCCCTTGCCGCGGCCGCATTAAAAAGGGTCCTTGAGGTGGGAAAGGGCTATTGCAATCTCGAATACGATCTTGCAGAAGGCAGGCGGGGGGATCGCTCCAGCCACGTTTCTCATCTCTTCCGGCTCCTTACCGGGGCGGAGGATGCCCTGGTGGTAAACAACAACGCCGCCGCAGTCTTTCTGGTCTTAAATGCCCTGGCGGAGGGCAGGGAGGTACTCGTTTCCCGGGGGGAGCTGATCGAGATCGGCGGCGAGTTCCGGCTGCCGGATATCATGGCCAAAAGCGGCGCCCGCCTGAGGGAGGTAGGGACGACAAACAGGACCAGGATCTCGGACTACGAAAAGGCGGTGACCGCCGAGACCGCCCTGATCCTGAAGGTTCATCCGAGCAATTACCGCATCGTCGGTTTTACCGAAGAGGCGCCTCTTGCCCAGCTCGTCGCCCTGGGGAAGAGGCTCGAGGTGCCGGTGATGAATGACGTGGGAAGCGGCTGCCTGGTCGATCTTGCCCCGTTTGGTCTCAAGAAGGAGCCGCTTATCTCCGAGGTGCTGGCGGATGGGGCCGACGTGGTCACCTTCAGCGGGGACAAGCTCTTAGGCGGACCTCAGGCCGGGGTGATCCTGGGAAAGTACAAGATTCTGGCGGAGATCAAGAAAAATCCCTTAAACCGGATCCTGCGGATTGATAAACTGACCATGGCCGCCCTCGAGGGGACCCTGATGCACTATCTGGAGGCGGACGGCCGCTCGGTCTCGCTTATTCCCGTGCTGAAGTCCCTGGCCCTGTCGGAGGAGGAGGTGAAAAACAGGGGTCAGCGGCTTTATCGCCGCCTGAAAAGGGTTCTGCCGGCAACTTTCACCCTGGGAATACGGGAGGGGGCCTCCCTCGCCGGGGGCGGAGCGCTCCCCCTGGAAGAGATTCCCACGACCCTTCTGTCCCTTAGAGCGGAAGATCTGCCTGCGGAGCTCCTGGAGGAAAGGCTGAGGCGGGAGGGCATTATAGTGAGGATCGCCGAAGACGAGGTCCTTTTCGATCTGAGAACGGTGGAAGAGGACGAACTGGGGCTGATCGCCGATGCCCTGGAGGTTGTCGGGCGAGGAGAGGGAGATGCCGGCGGGAGAAAGGATTAAAAGAGACCGGCAAAACGAGGGGCCTCACCCCCCGGCCCGGTCGGCCGGAGGGGACCTTGAGACCTTTACCGTGGCTGGTGGAGAGGCCAATCTCCGGTTGGATGTGTTTCTTGCCGGAAAGGCCGCCATGTCCCGCGCCCGGAGTCAGCGGGCCATAGCCGATGGTCTGGTTAAGGTGGAAGGGAACCCGGCGAAGCCGGGAAGACGGCTCAAGGAGGGGGAACGGGTGGATTTTCGCCTGCCCGAGATGAAACCTTATCATCTTCAGCCTGAAGAAATTCCCCTCGACATCGTCTACGAAGACCCCTCCCTCCTGGTGGTGAACAAGCCCGCCGGCCTCGTCGTCCACCCGGCCTTCGGCCACCCGACCGGTACCCTGGTGAATGGGATCCTTGCCCACTGCGGCGATCTTGCCGGCATAGGCGGGGTGCTGCGGCCGGGCATCGTCCACCGCCTCGACAAGGATACCTCAGGCCTCCTGGTGGTGGCCAAGACCGAGACGGCCCATCAGTCTCTCGTCGGTCAATTCAAAAGGAGGGAGGTCGAGAAGCTCTATTTTGCCCTGGTTTACGGCGATCCGGCCGGGGAGGAGGGGATGATCGATCTGCCGGTAGGCCGGGACAGGAGGGAGAGGAAGAATATGTCCACCAGGACCGACCGGGGGAAGGAGGCCCTGACCAGGTGGCGGGTTCTTACGAGGTACGGCGAAGCGACGCTCCTTGAGGTAGCACTTGCCACCGGCCGGACCCACCAGATCCGGGTCCATTTGAGCGCAAAAGGGCATCCCCTCGTGGGGGACCAGGTCTACGGAGGGGCCAGGCGGGCCAGGCTTCTTGCGGCCAGGGGTCTGGCGGAGAAACTGGCCGGACTCAAACGCCAGGCCCTGCACGCCCGTTTCCTTGCCTTTTCCCATCCCGAGTCCGGGGCAAGGCTTAGCTTTTCTTCCGAACTGCCGCCGGATCTCAAGGAGCTTCTCTCTTCTCTGAGGCAGCCGGCAGGGGCCAGTTCCGGCTCAGCCTAATTTTTAGAGGTCCTTGAGGATTTTGGGTTTTTTGAGGAGGGGATAGACTATGGAAGCGGCGGCTCCCAAAAGGAGGATGGCGCTGATGGGCCGGGAGACGAGGATGAGGGGGTCTCCCAGGGAAAGCAGGAGCGACCGCCGCAGGGAGACCTCGGCGAGATCCCCCAAAACCAGGCCCAAAACCGCCGGGGCGATGGGGAAGCCGTATTTCCGCATATAGTAGCCGATCAACCCGAAGGCCAGCATCACGTAGAGGTCATAGATATTGTTACTCAGACCGAAGGCGCCGATGGCGCAGAGGATCATGATCGCCGCGGAGAAGACGGAGTAAGGCAGCCGGTTCAACTGGAGAAACAACCTGATCCCTATGATGGTGAGGCCGAGAAGGAAAATATTGGCCATGAGCATGGCCACGAAGATGCCGTAGACGATGTCCGGCTTCGTAACGAGCAGCAGGGGGCCCGGCTGCATCCCGTGGATCAGGAAGGCGGCAATCAGCATGGCGGTGGTGTTGCTCCCGGGAATCCCCAACGAAAGCAGGATGGTCATTGCCCCGCCGGTGGAGGCGTTGTTGGCGCTTTCCGTCGCCATCAGGCCGTCTGCGGCCCCCTTGCCGAATTTCTCCGGGTTTTTCGATACCCGGGCGGCCTCGCCGTAGGCCAGAAACGAGGCGATCGTCGCCCCGGCCCCGGGCAAGGCCCCGACAATGGTGCCGATGATGGGCGACTTGATCAGGGTGGCCCAGTTCCTCTTAAACTCCGCCGCCTTCGGCAACTGGCCCTTGAGGCCGTGATACTCCGCCCCGCCTTTATATTCCTGAAACGGCTCCTGGGCCTCAATGAAAATCTCGGAAATGGCCAGAAGCCCCACCATGGCCACGACAAAACTGATACCCCCCAGAAGGATGGTGGTGTCGAAGGTGAACCGCTCCTGACCGGTGATGCCGTCGGTGCCCACGGTGGCAAGGAAGATCCCGAATAAACAGGCGATGGTCCCCTTGAGCAGAGAATCCCCGGAAAGGCCGGAAACCACGCTCAACCCCAGGATGGTCAGGGCGAAATATTCCGGCGGGCCGAACCGGAGGGCAAAATTGGCGATCACCGGCGTCGCCCCCATCATCACAAAAACACTGAAAATCCCCCCGCCGATCGAACAGATGAGAAACACCCAGAGGGCATAGGCCGCCCGGCCCTGTTTGGCCAAAGCATGGCCCTCGATCACCGTGGGAACGGAAGAAGGCTCCCCGGGAATGCCGAAGAGGATGGAGGTAATCGATCCCCCGGTGATGCCGCCGCAATAGGCCGCAACGAGAATGGTAAAGGCGGCCAGGGGACTCATGGCAAAGGTGAAGGGCAAAAGCAAAACCACCCCCATCGAGGTGCTGATCCCGGGCAGGGCCCCGGCAAGCAGTCCCCAGAGACCGCCGAGACAGAGAACAAGAATGATCTCCGGCTGCATTACCGCGGCAAAGGCGCTTAAATAATGTTCGAACATGACCGGTCTCCTTCCAGGATCAGTAAAAGATGCGGCTAAGGGCGGCAAACGGCTCGATCCCCCGGGGAAGGGGCATCCCGATAAACCTGCCGAAAACATAAACGATAAGGGCGGTCACGGCAAGGGGGCCTATAATGAGGACAAACCTCCTCCTTTCCTCCAGGGCCAGAATGAAGGCCAGGGAAAAGAGCAGGGTGGAGATAATGAAACCCGCCCAGGGCATAATGACGATATAGAGAAAAAGGCAAAGGACGCTTAAGAAAAACTTTCTCCGGCCGCTTCTCCTAAGCAGGATCTCTTCCTCCGTCAAGGAGCCCTCCGGGGTTCCTTGAGCCTTCTCCCGCAGGTATCTCTTGATGCTGGTTACAAAGAGGATGAGACTCAAGATCAGGGCGCTTCCCAGGATCAAGACCGGCCAGAACTCGCTGCCCATATCCCCGAACCGCTTAACCCCGTGGAGCCTAAACGAGGAGAAAAGCATAAAACCGAAAAACAGGATTATCCCCCCCTGGGCTATCAGCTCATCCTTCTTCATGGTCACCCCCCTGGTTTCCATTCCGGAGACCCCGGGCGGGCCTCCGGAACAGGTCTTATGCTATTTCAAATACCCCAGATCCCTAAGCACCTCGGTAAAGAATTGAAGCTGGCCCTCGGCGAACTTCGTGGCCGCCTCCGGTCCCAGATAACCAGGCCGGACATGGAGCTGGCTGTCCTCGAGAAATTTCCGGTAAACCGGGGTATCCATCGCCCGGCGGATGGCGTCGTGCAAAAACTTGGCCCTCTCCGGCGGCGTGCCCTTCTTCAGCGACAGCCCCCGGAAGAGCCCGTGGGTGTAATCGATCCCCAGCTCCACCGTCGAGGGAACATCCGGAAGCGCCGGATGCCGCTTCTCCATAATGGTGGTCAAGGCCCTCATCTTGCCCGCCTGAATCAGGGGAAGAGACTCGGCA
>JBBIJM010000010.1:0-41375 GCA_037445955.1 Syntrophobacterales bacterium | reverse complement strand
GCAGGCCCGCCTCTCCCGGGGAAAAGCGGGCCTCGATCTCCTGATAGAACCGGCGGCAAACCCGATAGCAGGCAAGCTTCACCGCCCCGATCGCCCGATACCAGGCTTTAGGAAACGCCGTCCGGTCGGGGAAATTTTCCCGCGCCCGGAGGGCGTGGATCCCGTAAAGGGCGCCGTCCGGCACCTCCCGTTCCCCCAGGCAGTCCCTCTCTTTGCGCATGAACTTTTGCCCTCCTGCAAAACCTGTCTATTCAACGTTAAGCCAGTCCCGGCCTGATTATCGAAAGCTTTGAATAATGTCATTTGGAGGAGCTCAGGCAACCACCCGGTCATTTCGAGGAGCGTAAGCGACGAGAAATCTTGCCTTTGCGCGGTTTAAGATTTCTCCCTGCTCTCGAATTGACTTGGGATGCGGCCGAAATGACCAAATCTGCGGTACTTCAAAGCCCTCTTATCCTGAACCTTCCCCTTCCCCGGCCGCTTTGGCCCAGGAATCCCGGAGGGAAACCGTCCGGAGCCAGACCTTGCCGGAGGGGTTTTTTGAGTCAAGACAAAAATAGCCGAGCCTTTCAAACTGGAAGGGAACCCCCGCTTCCGCGGCCTCCAAGCTTGCCTCGAACTTGCAGAACTCAAGGACCCTCAAGGATGAGGGATGAAGAAAACCGGTGAAATCTCCCTCTTCGGCGAGGGGTTCGGCCACCCGGAAAAGGCGTTCGTAGAGCCGCACCTCCCCGGTCAAGGCGTGGGCTTGAGAAACCCAGTGGATCGTCGCCCGTACCCGCCGGCTGTCATCGGAAGGCTGATCCAGAGAGGCGGGGTCATAGAGACAGCGGACCTCCACCACCTCCCCGGTTTCCGGATCCTTCACCACCCCGGTGCATTTTACGATATATCCGTAGCGGAGCCTCACCTCCCGTCCCGGGGTCAGGCGGAAGAATTTCCTCGGCGGATTCTCCTGAAAGTCGTCCCGTTCGATAAAGAGATCCCGGGAAAAGGGGACGATCCTCGAGCCCAGCTCCGGCCGCTTGGGGTGGCAGGGGCAGGCGAGTTTTTCGACCTTTCCTTCCGGGTAATTTTCGATAATCAGCCGCAAGGGATTTAAGACGGCCATCGCCCGGGGGGCCTTCTCGTTCAACTCTTCCCGCAGACAATGTTCAAGGAGGGAGATGTCGATTAGACTATCGTTTTTGGCCACCCCGATCCGGTCGCAAAAATTTCTGATCGCCGCAGGCGGGTACCCCCGGCGCCTCAGCCCCGCCAGGGTAGGCATCCGGGGATCGTCCCATCCGTCAACCAGGCCCCTCTCCACGAGCTCGTTTAATTTTCGCTTGCTCAAAACCGTGTAACTCAAGTTGAGCCTTGCAAACTCGATCTGCTCCGGGGGAGAGGGGATATCCAGGGCCGCCAGATACCAGTCGTAGAGGACCCGGTTGTTTTCGAATTCCAGGGTGCAAAGGGAGTGGGTGATCCCCTCCAGGGCGTCCGAGAGGCAGTGGGCGAAGTCATACATCGGGTAGATGCACCAATCCCTCCCGGTCCTGTAGTGGGGTTCCTTTTTGATGCGATAAACGACCGGATCCCGCATGATCAGGTTGGGCGAGGCCATGTCGATCTTCGCCCGGAGCACCTGGGCGCCTTCGGTGAATTCGCCGGCCCTCATCCGGGCGAAGAGGTCTAAATTTTCCCCGACTGACCGGTGGCGATAGGGACTTTCCCGGCCAGGGTCGGTCAAGGTCCCCCGGCAGGCCCGGATCTCCTCGGGAGACAAGCTGCAGACATAGGCCAGCCCCTTTTCGATCAGGCAGACGGCATATCGGTAAAGTCTTTCGAAATACGCCGAAGCGAAATACAGGCGCTCCTCCCAGTCAAAACCGAGCCACCTCACGTTTTCGATGGCCGCCTCGACATACTCCCAGGATTCCCCCGCAGGATCCGTATCGTCTAAACGGAGATTACAGGTTCCCCGGAACTCGGCGGCGATGCCGAAATTAAGACAGATGGACTTGGCGTGGCCGATATGGAGATAACCATTCGGCTCCGGGGGAAAGCGGGTGGCTACGGTCCTTGCCGGCCGGTGGGAACACAGATCGTTGTTAATCTTTTCCCTTATAAAATCCCCCTGGATTCTGTCTTCTGCCCGATTCATCCCTTGCCCCGCCCGCTTAAAAAATTTCCTTGGGCCATCTCCCCGGCTGCGCCCCTGACCGCCTCGATGATCTTCTCCAAATCGGCATCGGTATGGGCCAGGGAAACGGCGCCTCCGCCGTATTTGGTATAGACCCCCCGGGAGAGGAGGGCCAGATGGAACAGGCGGTCCCTCGCCTCCAGATCCGAAAGGAGATCGATATCTTCAACATTGCGGCAATTTGCCTCCGAATCGACAAAGGCGGTATTGAGAAGGGAGCCGACCCCGCTTATCTTGACCGCAATCCCCGCGCTTTGGAAGGCCCCGGCCAAACCCTCCCTCACCTTCTTCCCCTTCGCCTCCAGGGCGGGATAAACCTCCTGCTCATTCTCCTTGAGGCACGAGAGCATCGCCCGGGCCGTCCTTAAGGCCAGGGGCATTTCGGAGAAGGTTCCCCCGCCGATCAGCACCCCGGAACCCTTGGGAAGCCCTCTGGTGGGATCGGCAAGGCCCATGATATCCCTCCTGCCCGCCACCACCGCAAGGGGCATTCCCCCGCCCAGCACCTTGCCCAGGGTCAGCAAATCCGGCTTGAGATCGTATCTCCCCTGGGCCCCCCGCAGGGCCAGACGGAACCCGGTGATCACCTCGTCTAAGATGAAAACGGCGCCGGCTCTCTTCGTCGCTTCCTGCACCGCTTCGAGGAAGCCCGCCTGAGGGGGGATAAAATACTGACCCACCGCCTCGATGATGACGGCGGCCAGGTCGTCGGCGTTCTCCCTGATGATCCTGACCGCATTTTCCGCATCGTTGAAAGGGATCGTCTTCACGTAGGCCATTATCTCGGGAAGGAGACCGGCGGACTCGGGCCGATCCATCGGGGCGTGAACGGCAAGGGAAAGATCCGGCCCGGCCCCGTGCCAGCCGCCCTTGACCTTGATGATCGTCCTTCTCCCGGTTGCGCCCCGGGCCAGGCGCACCGCGTACATGGCGGCCTCGGTCCCGGTGACCCCGAAACGCATCATCTCGGCGGCGGGGAAAAGATCGCATATCTCCTCCGCCAGGGCCACCTGAATCTCTTGAGCAACGCCCCAGTGGGTGCCTTCTTCTATTCCCTCCCGCAGGGCCTTCCTGATCGGCTCCGGCCGATGGCCTAAGATATGGGCATAATGTCCCATCCATAAATCGATATATTCGTTTCCGTCCACATCCCAGATTCTTGCCCCTTCCGCCTTTCTTATATAGACCGGATGAGGGGGAAAATAACGGGGATTGTGGGAAACCCCGCCGGGCATCACCGCCCCGGCCCTTCGGTAAAGCTCCGCTGAGCGGGGCGTTCGTTCGAGATAATTTCTTAGATATTCCTCCATCTTGACCTCGGCATCCTGGGCGGTTTGGAAAACTCGCCTTAATTAACCTATCCGCTCATAATTTAAAAGCAAAAGATTGAAAGCCTAAATCAGGGGCAACTCCCCTTGAACTATTACTTGCATATCATCATTCGGGGATAAGCCGGTAATCCTTTTCCGGGACATCCCCGACCGGGACAACCAACCGCAGGCTTACCCTGGGCCCGGATGCACTGCTATATTTTATTGTTGAAATTCGCCTGTTATGATAGTTAGACCAGAAAGGCCCTCTCCAGGGAGAGCTGTTAAATACAGTCATTTCGAGGAGCGCAGGCGGCCACCCTGTCGTTTCGAGGAGCGTAAGCACAGTCTGTTT
The DNA here is from genome assembly GCA_037445955.1 of Syntrophobacterales bacterium. GTDB lineage: Bacteria > Desulfobacterota > Syntrophia > Syntrophales > CAMTWB01 > JBBIJM01. The sequence goes on along the minus strand of JBBIJM010000010.1, from coordinate 37,525 downwards.
CAGGAGGGGAAAATGAAAGGCGTCGCACCAAAGATGGTGGCATTCCTAGTTGGGCTTCTGATCATCTCCTTTTCCCTGCCTTCATCTGCCATGAATACGGTGAGCATTATTCATCAAGATACCCTGCGGCTGATCGGGATAGATATGCCAAGGAGAGAGATAATCGAAACCCTGGGAACCCCCGATGTGATTAAAAGCGAGGGGATGGCCCTGCAATACACCCAGATGGGCCTCGCGCTCTACTTGAACCAAAAGGATCAGGTGGAGCAGATCTACCTGGCCAGAGAATTCAAGGGTTTTATAGGGAAGAAGGGTCAAACCCGGGGGATCGGACTCGAAGATCTCGAGCGGGTGTTCGGGTCTAGCGCCGGCTCCGTCGATAAACTCAACTACCAACCCTCGCCTATCATCAGGACTGGGGCCACCACGGAGACGGAAAACAAGACCGACCCCACCGGCAGGGAAAAGGGGGAATTCCCCCTTCAATACCCGGGGGAAAGGAAACTCTACGCCTTCTACAACGAAGGCGAGATCATGAAATACAAGTATGTTCATGATTCCGAAGGGGTGGCCTTCTGGATGGATCATGAGAAAAGGCTCTACGCCGCCGTCATCTACACCCCCAGGGCTAAGGAAGAGGTTAAGGCGCCCGCCTTGGCCAGGGCGGCCGAAAAGGCGCCGGTTACACCCCCTCCCCTTTCCCTGATCCATTTCGACTTTGACCGGCATGAAATAAAACGGATCTATGTTCCCGTCCTCGAAGGGTATGCTGCCTTCCTGAGCGATAATCCCTCCGCCTCCGCCTCGGTTCACGGCCATACGGATTATTTCGGATCGATTCAGTACAATCAGAAGCTCTCCTGGCGGAGGGCCGAGGCCGTCCGGGCCTATCTGGTGGAAAAGGGCATCGCCCCGGACCGGATCAAGATCGCCGGGCACGGCGAATTGAAACCCCTCACCGACGACAAGACGGCCGAAGGCCGAGCCGTAAACCGCCGGGCGGAGATCGGAGCGGCGGCAAATAAGTGACACGAGGGTCCTGGTGAGCGGCATCCCTTCGGATACGGCGGGGCAAAACTTCCCAAACGGGCGTACCCTAGCCGGCGAAATCGGCAGGGCCGGCCTGATCGTCTTCATCTGGTCCGTGGCGGACAAGGTCATGGCGATCGCCAAGGAGATGTTGACAGCCCATCGGTTCGGCGTCTCACCGGAGATGGATGCCTTCAACGTCGCCATGCTCCTCCCTGGCCTCTTGAATCTCATCTTTTGCGCGGTTTTGGGATCGGCGTTCATCCCCCTTTACATCGAATGGCGAAACACGTACCCCCGGGAGGAGGCGGACTCCCACGCCTCCTGGATGGTATATCTCCATACGCTCTTTTTTGCCTTGCTCACGGGGGTAAGCTTTTTGCTGATCCCGCTGGTGCTCCCCCTCTTTGGCTACGGCCTCGCTCCCGCGGACAAGCAGGCGGGCATCTCCATGACCAGACTGCTTATCCTCCTCGTCTTCCTGGAAGGGGCCGGGATAATGCTCCGGGGGATTCTCCACTCAAGAAAAATGTTCTTCCATCTCCATCTGGCGCCTGTCTTTGTAAACCTGGCGCTGATCTTTTTTTTGGTCGCCGATCTGGGACTGGGCATCTATGATCTCGTCACAGGTTTTCTCGTCGGAACATTCCTCAAGACCCTGTATATGACCATCGCCTTGAGGAGGGAAGGGTTTAGTTTTACCACGACTATCCCCTTTGATCCCGGGAAACTCCAAGCCCTCTGGCTTCTGGCCCTGCCTCTTCTGGGGAGCGAACTTATCGCCAATGCCAATCTTGTAGTGGATCAGGTTATGGCGACGCTGCTTTCCTCAGGCTCCGTCTCGACCCTTCGCTACGCCTTTAGAATCAACGATCTGCCGATCCAGGTGATCATCATTGCCGTCGCCCGGGCCATCTTCCCCTTTATCAGCGAGGAGGCAGCCAGAGGGAATAAGGAAAACTTGAGAAACATCTACAAATACACCCTGATCTTTCTGGGGTTCATTACTATCCCCGTAACCTCCCTCGTCATCCTCTTTGCGGAGGATCTGGTGAGGATCCTCCTTTTGCGCGGGGCCTTCGACGCGCAGGCCGCGGCAAACACCGCGGAGGTCCTGGCCTGCTACAGTCTCGGCCTGTTCTTCTACGCCTATACCTTTGTCAACGGGACCTATTTCGCCGCCCTCAAGAGCACAAAGACCCTCCTTTTCCTGGGTTTTGTCTCGATATTCCTCAACGTCTTTTTCAACTTCCTCTTCATGCACCTGTTCGGTTTGAAAGGGATCGCCCTCTCCACCAGCGTTACCATGGCCATCATTTCCGTCTGGTTCATCACCCTTTTGAAAAAACGCCTGGAGATGACGGACCTGTCTCAAATAATGCCGTCATTAGGCCGGATTACCCTGGCCGGCGCCGGGATGACCGCCGCGGGATATCTTTCCCTCGAATTTTTTCGTATCGCCGGGTTCGGACGGCTCCTCGCGGTCTCGGTAACCCTCCCCCTGGTCTGTTTCCTTTATCTGGGGATCGTCTGGCTGGTGAGAACCCGGGAACTGAAGATCAGTCTGGAAGAATCGCTCCGCTTGTTTCGGTCTTTTAAAAAAACAAGGGATAAGGCGGACCCCTTTCTTTGAGATACCTTGTTTTATGACAGGCAAATATGCTTACCCCGGATCAAACAGGAATTGAGAGAAAAGGCGGCGGGCGTTTCAGACTCTTTGCCGTTTACGGAACAATCGTCCTTCTTGCGGGAACAGCGTTTCTGTCGCTCGACGTGTATTTGGGCTATCACCGTCTCCTGACCCAGATCGAGGCCACGACGATCCGGGACACCTTCATCCCGGACGATCGTCTCGGCTGGAGGCCAAAGCCCGGGGGCGTTGGCTACAATCTTTCTCCGGGGAACTTCGAGGTCAACTACCGGATAGACTCTCAGGGGTTCAAGGCGGTCCCGTTTCGGGCCCGCCCGGAGCTCAGAATATATTTCTTCGGCGATTCCTACACCTTCGGCCACGGGGTAGGCAATGACGACACCTTCCCCAATATCATCGCCGATAAACATCTAAAACCCAAGGTCGAGGTAATAAACGCCGGCGTGACCGGCTACGGCCTTATCCAGATGCTCCTGCGGTTATCTGAACTGGAGGATCAACTCAACCCGGGAGACATTATCGTTTTCTCCCCCACCTCCTGGAACCTGAGACGCAACCTGGAAGAATTTGCCTTCGTCGGACAGTTCATCTTCATGAAAAGACAGCTTCAGGTTTCCTATTTTCCTTACATAACCGGGGGCGAGATCAAATCGGCGCCTCTGGACACCCCGGTGAATCGGCTGAAAACCCTCCTCTTCTATGCCCGGTTTACCGGGAAGATATCGCACCGTCTCTACCGGGTTATCACCCGGCCCGATTCCCTCGCCCAGGCCAAAGAGATCATTAATTCCGCCCGGGAACTTGCCGCTGGCAAGGGGACCCGTTTTATGCTAACCTTCCTCCCTACTTACGAAGAATGCCTCCGGGGAAGATACGGGGTAGATGTCTCGTCCCTCGATTACTTCGATCTCCTGCCGCACTTCCCCTCGACGAAGGAGGAACTGGACCGGATCGTCTTTCCCGGAGACTCTCACTGGAATAGCCGGGGTCATGCCCAGGCCGCGAGGGCAATCGTATCCGCCTTGCGGGAAGAGCGGCTCCTGGAGAAGCGATACGTTCTTGAAAATAATGAGATCAAGTAGTCCCTTAAGGCCCCGATAGAAATTGTGAACCTATGAAAAGAAAAAAAGAAATCCTCGCGGACATCCTTTTCAATTCCTACCTGGTAGATTTTTTCAAGAACCTCCCCGGAAGGAACCGGCTGATCGTCTTCAATTTCCATCGGATTAAGCCCCCCGGTACTTCCTTCGCCACCCCCTTTGACGACTCGGTATATACGGTGGATATCGGGGAGTTTGAGTTGCAGATCAAGTGGTTAAAAAGGCATACCCGGATCCTCGGCGAAAACGAGCTTTTGAGCTGCTTAAAGGAGGGAAGACTCACCCCCCCCGACACCTCCAGCCCCTCGGTGGTCATCACCTTCGACGACGGCTACCGGGACAACTACAACCTCGCCTACCCGCTGCTCAAATCCTACGAGGTGCCGGCCATCATGTTTATCGCCACGGAGATGATCAACTCCCGGCGGCTTCCCTGGTGGGACATTATCGCCTACCTCATCAAGGAGTGCCCCAAACCGGACCTTTTCTGGGATAAGAAACGTTTCTCTCTTCCCGCCGAGCGGGGCGAGGCGATCTCCTTTTTCCAATCAGAAATGAAAAATAAACCGTACGAACACACCAAGTATCTTCTTGCCGAGCTGGCGGAGGCCTGTGAAGTGCCTTTTCCCCCCGGGGAAGTCCAGGACCGGGAAATCCTGTCCTGGGAAGAGATCCGGGAAATGGCCGACGGGGGCATCGCCATCGGCTCCCATACCCACACCCACCGGGTCCTGTCCACCCTGGAGCCGGTTTCCCAGATGGAGGAGATGATCCTCTCGAAGATCATTATTGAAGAGAGGCTCGGCCGACCCGTCTCCACCATCGCCTATCCGGCCGGCGAACTTAGGTATATCTCCGAAGAGACCCCCCACCTGGCAGCCTCCACCGGCTACAGGATCGGCTTCACCACCAATTCCGGGGTCAATGTCTGGCGAAGCGCCGACCCCCTCAAGGTGAGCAGGCTTGCGGACCTGGTCCATCGGGTTTCCACCCTGTCTTTTCTCACCATTCTTCCCGAACTGTTCGCCTGGGAGAAGGTTGAGCTCTTCCAGATGCAGATGAAGGAAAAACATCCCACCTACGCGGATATCTGCTACCGGCTGGGGATCGCCCAACTCGGCAAGGGATCGATCGCCAGGGCCATTGAGAGCTTCCGGGAGGCCGTCGCGATCAACCCCAACTATAAAGAGGCCCGGATCAAATTAGGCATCAGTCAGATCTACGGGGGGGATTTTGAGGAAGCGGAGAAAAATTTCCTGTTCCTGCTGGCGAAAAACCCCGCCTTTGCCGATGTCTCCTACTATCTGGGGATCGTATATATCGGCAAGGGTCAAATCCCCGAGGCCATCGATTGTCTCAGGCAGGCGGTGTCGATCAATCCGTCTTATAGAGAAGCCATCCTCAAACTGGCCCTTCTCTATTGTCTCGAGGAACGGTACGAGGCCGCCCTGGAAACGCTCCTTCAGGCGAGCCTGCTTAATCCCCCGGATTACGACCTCCGGGATTTTGTAAAACAGGCCCGGGAAATCATGGCCGCCCACGGCCCCGCCTCGGCGGAGCTTGCCGCCCTGCTCAGGTACCATTCGGGAGGCGGGAAGGGTGAAGATCTGATCCCTAAATTCGCCACCCATCTGGATATCAGCCCGAACCTAGACGACCTTGTTTCTTTTGTGGAAAAGGAGGTCTTTCCCGAAGAAAATATCGAGGCCTTGCTCCGTCTGTTTGAAGATTATCTTGAATCCTTTCCCCGGTATCCGGACATCCACCTGGCCCTGGGAATACTCCTGAAAAAAATCGGCAGCCCCAGGAAGTCGGAGGCCTCTTTTACCGAGGCCTTGAGATTGAATCCGGGTTATGTCAAGGCGAGGCTCCAGCTCTTTTACCTCCTTAAGGAGCAGCACCGCTTTCGGGAGGCCCTGGAGGAGGGATATAAACTGGAAAAGATCAATCTCCCCTATCCGGACTTCTACTTGATCCTCACGGAAATCTGTCTCGCTCTGGATCGGGCGAACGAGGCCGGAAGGTACGCCGAAAAGGCCCTGGCCTTAAGCCCCGGCCTAAGCGAGGTAAAAAGACTGCGCCGGCTGATTCGCGACCGGATAGGTGCTAATTGAAGGAAAGATATTTTAAACGGCTCTGTTATGTGCTAGGATTCGCCGGGGTGGCGAAAAACATTCTGGAACCCTAAAGAAGGCAAAAAGATGATAAACAATGATCGATTCGACGCCTATGACCTGATAGGGGAGATCTGCGGACTTTTAAGGGGGTTTTCCTGGGAGCAGAAGACGATTTTTTTGAGGGAGGTCTTAAAATCCGACCTGGACACCCAAATCCTCAAGCTCATCTTAGAGATGCCCCATCATAAGCAAAGCGCCGTTCTTGAGCACCTGAGGGAAATGACGAAGAAAAATGATCCGGAGGGTGACAGGATAGTCGAAATAGACGTCGATGAAAGAGGAGGGTCTAGAAAACCCTGCGACCTTCTGGTGGAATTATCCGCGGGGGAAACAAGCACAAAGGAGCAGGTAAAGGATCTAAGCCTGGGGGGGGCCTTCATCAGTACCGTCCGGGAGGTTCATCTGGGCGAAAAAATCGACCTGCATTTCCTGTTTCCCAACAACGGTATTTCCTTTGCCCTGAAAGGGGAGATCGTCAGATGCACCGAAGAGGGCATCGGGGTGCAATTCCTCGATGCCTCAAGCGAGCAGCGCCGGATGATCAAACAGATTCTGGAAGGCGAGCGGTCCTAGCAGCGGCCCCCGGGCAATCGCAGGCAATGACGGTGAAACATGAACGATAACCCCGGTATCGTAAGAAGAGTTGTCTTAATTGCCGATGTCGTCTTGACGGTTTTCGCCTTTGCCGTCGTCTGGAAAATCCATCAGGCCATCTTTCCCCCGGGTACTGCCGAATCCTTAGGCCGCACCGATTATTATCCTCCCCTCTTGCTTGTCATCCTGATCTGGTATGTGGCCCTCGATTTCTTAAATGTCCAGCACCATTACGGCAAGAAGATGACCGCGGCCCTCTTTGACGAACTGTTCAAGGCGGTTACCATAAGCATCTTCATCTCCGTTTTCCTCAAGTATTTCCTGGATATCCGGTCAGCGGGCATCCCGTTTATCTTTGTTTTCTATCTCCTGGATCTTGCACTACTTACCTTTTCCCGCTTCCTTATCTACCGATTTGTGACCTCCAAGCGTAAGGAGGACCAGAATCGCTATATACTGGTTATCGGCAGCAGAACCACCGCCCAGGAACTTGTCCGGCTGGCCCAAAATGAACCGGGCCTCTCTGTTGTGGGCTGCCTCGAACCGGACAAAAACGAGGTAGGAAAAGAGGTCTCAAGCGGAGTCAAGGTCATCGGCACCCTGGATGATCTCCGCCGGATCCTGACCGGTCGGGTGGTCGATGAAGTCCTGATTACCATGCCGTTAAACGAGATTGAGAACGCCGAATGGCACCTCTCCTGCATCAACGGCTTCGGGATCGTCATCCGGATCATCCCCCCCTGGTACCTGCGCAAGTTCATGACGATCCATTCCTCCCACACCTTAGATATCGGTCGTTTATTTTCCGAACCGGCTTTTGTCTTAAACAGGATCTCCGAATCCCGGGACTCGCTTGTCCTCAAATCCATTATCGACTACGCCCTGGCCCTGGTTATGATCCTTGCCGCGGCCCCGTTGTTTATTCTCTTTCCCCTCCTCATCAAGGCCTTCTCCCCGGGGCCCGCCTTTTATAAACAGATCCGCTGCGGCCGTTTCGGCCGGAGGTTTCCCATCTTCAAGTTCCGCACCATGATCCCCGGGGCCCAGGAAAGGCAATACACCTTAATCGAGTTGAACGAGGCCGACGGCCCAGCCTTCAAGATCAGGAAAGACCCCCGGATCATCCCCTATATCGGCACTTTTTTAAGGAAATTCGGCCTGGACGAGCTTCCCCAGTTGATTAACGTGATCCGGGGAGAGATGAGTCTCGTTGGCCCCCGGCCTCCCACCCCGGAAGAGGTGGAAAAATACGAGCTCTGGCAAAGAAGGCGCCTCTCGATGAAGCCGGGTATCACCTGCATCTGGCAGATCCACCCCCGCCGCAACGAGGTCAGCTTCGAGAAGTGGATGAACATGGACATGGCCTACATCGACCACTGGTCCCTGGGGCTGGATCTGAAGATCCTGATCAAAACAATTCCGGCGGTTCTGCTAGGGCAGGGACGGTGATTATCGCAGGCAAGGGGGCGCTCGTTATCTATCCCGTTTCCCCCTGGGCGAGAAGGGCCGCCCCGATGGCGCCTCCGAACTGGGCGTAGGGGGAGACATGAACCTCCTCTCCCAGTATCCGAAAGAGGGCTCGCACCACCCCGCTGTTTTTAGCCACTCCACCGGTCAGCATGATCGGGCTGGCAAGGCCCACCCGGGCGGCCATCGCCGCCACCCGGGTGGCGATGGCCTCGTTGATCCCGGCGATTATGTTCTCCCGTTCTTCCCCCCGGGAAATAAGCGAAATTACCTCGGATTCGGCGAAAACGGTGCAGACGTTGCTGATCGCGGCGGGTTTCTGTGCCCTCCGGGCCATATCTCCCAGGCTCTCGAGGGGCACGTTAAGGGCCCTGACCATGACCTCAAGGAACCTTCCCGTTCCCGCGGCGCACTTGTCGTTCATCTGGAAATTTATGACCTTGCCCTGCCCGTTTAGCAGAATGGCCTTGCTGTCCTGGCCGCCTATATCGATCACAAACCGGATGCCCGGTTTGAGATAGACCGCGGCAGCGGCATGACAGGTGATCTCGGTTACCTGGCGGTCGGCGAAATCTACGGCCTTGCGGCCGTAGCCGGTGGCGATGACAGCGCCGATTTCGCCGGGGGAGACGCCCGCCCCGGAGAGGGCCGTCTCAAAAACCGCGTAAGCGGCCCCGGCAGGGTCATGCCCTGTAGCGACAATCCCGTGGGAAACGATCCCCCGGTCCTTCATAACAACCGCCTTGGCTGCAATCGAGCCGATATCGATCCCCGCGGTAATCATGGCCTTCCTCCTACCGAAACCCCCTGTCATAAGATGGGGAGCCTTGAAAAACAGCCGATTTTATCATTCCGACCTTTCCCGGGTCATTCCGACCGCAGGAAGAAATCTTAAAAAAAGGGTCTGAGCTCCAGGATTTCCCGTCGCCTGCCCTCCTGGAAATGACAGGCCGGGCTGTGCCCCTCTAAATGTCCTTGTTCAAGGCTCCCGGATTATCGTCCGGCCGCAGCGGGAAAACATTCATCACCTCTTACACCAATTACCTCCCGCAAGACAAGGCTTGCGTTTGTGCCTGGCTTTGGGATTGCCTTATCATCCCGATTGTGGTAGCTCGGAGGGGCAATCCATAAAACCTCAGGGGAAGGACAGCTTGTCAGACGGAAAGGTATTCGTAAAAATCGCCTCTTACCAACAGGAGAACCTTAAGGCAGCCTTTGTCGAACTGATGGACCTTTTAGGCGGCAGACGGATCGGCAGGGGTACCCGGGTACTGATCAAACCGAACCTCCTTTCCCCGGCCCCGCCTGCCCGGGCGATTCTGACCCATCCCGGGGTTGTCCGGGAGGCGGTGGAATATGTCCTTAAACAGGGGGGGACACCCCTGGTGGCGGACAGCCCGGCCATCGGGAGTTTTTCCCGGGTCTTGAAAGCCGGGGGCATCGAAGCCGCACTGGAAGGCCTGGCGGTGGAGGCCAGGGGCTTTAAAAGGGTGAAGGCCGTGGACTTCGGCCCGCCCTTAGGCAAGGTCGAGCTTGCCGCGGACGCCCTGGAGGCGGAGGCGATTATCAACCTCCCGAAACTCAAGTCCCACGGCCAAATGCTCCTTACCCTGGGGGTCAAAAACATGTTCGGCTGTGTGGTCGGGTTTAAGAAACCCGAATGGCATATGAAAATGGGGCCGCGGCGGGACCTGTTCGCCGAACTTCTTGTCAAGATCTATGAAGAGACCAGGCCGGCCTTCAACATCTTGGACGGCATCCTCGCCTTGGAGGGGGAAGGCCCCGGACGGGGGGGAAGGCCTAAACCCATCGGGGTCTTAATGGCCGGCGCCTCGGCTCACGCCCTGGATCTGGCGGTCTGCCGGCTGCTCCGGATAGACCCCTCAAGGCTGCCGACGGTCCGGGCGGCGGAAAGACTCGGACTTCTGCCGGACCGGATCACCATCGAAGGGGAGCTGCCCCGGGTGGAGAAGTTCCAACTGCCCGTCATCTCCCCGCTTATTTACGGACCGGAACGCCTCCACAATCTGGTTCGCCGGCATCTCCTCCAGATGCCCGTCGCCGATCCCGGCCGGTGCACCCTCTGCGGCGAGTGCGGAAATATTTGCCCGGCCAAGGCGGTATCGGCAAGGGGAAAAGGCATCGTATTCGATCTTGGGGCCTGCATCCGCTGCTACTGCTGCCAGGAGATCTGTCCGGAGGGGGCAATTAAGATCCGGGAACCCCTGGCCAGCCGGATAGCAAGAAAACTGTTCCGTAAGGTCACCTAAGAGGAAAGGAGGCAACGGAAATGCCCCGGGAAAACGAAGCTATCGCCAGGCTGAAGGCCATTCTGGCGGAGATGGAAAGCGTCCTTGTCGCCTATTCGGGCGGGGTGGACAGCACCTTTCTCCTCAAGGTCGCAAGGGACGTGCTCGGGGATCGGGTGCTCGCGGTTACCGCGACCTCGCCGTCCCTGCCCTCCTGGGAAAAGGAGGAGGCCGTCCGGCTGGCCGGGGAGATCGGCTGCCGGCACAGGCTCGTTTACTCCCGGGAGATGGAAATCCCGGCCTTTGTTGAAGGCGGGCCGGACCGCTGCTATCACTGTAAAAAGTCCCGCTTTACCGACCTTTTTGAACTGGCCGGGCAGGAAGGTATCAAGGTGGTAGCCGACGGGGCCAACGACGATGACAGCGCCGATTATCGCCCCGGCCACCGGGCGACCGCCGAGTTGGGCGTAAGAAGCCCCCTGCGGGAGGCGGGCCTCAGCAAAGACGTGATTCGCCTCCTCTCCAGGGAACTGGGGCTTGCCACCTGGGATAAACCCTCCTATGCCTGCCTGGTGACCCGGCTGCCCTACGGCGAGAGGATCGACGAGGCGAAACTCTCCCAGATCGCCTTGGGAGAAGATCTGTTGCGCAGGCTGGGGTTCAGGCAGTTCCGCCTGCGCCACCACGGAGATATCGCCCGCCTGGAGGTAGAGAAAGGGCAGTTTCCCCTTCTTTTAGAGAAGGCGCCGGAGCTCGTCCGGCAATTGAAAGAAGCGGGCTTTCTCTATGTGACCCTGGATCTCGAAGGCTATCGCCTAGGCAGCATGAACGATAAACTAAAAAGAGGGGCCTTATGGACATAACCAGTTTGAACTATCTATTGACCGAGCTCAGAGACGGGAGGCTCTCGGTAGATGATGCGTTAGAGAGGCTCCGCCGCCTCCCTTTCGAGGACCTCGATTTCGTCAAGATAGACCATCACCGCGGCCTGAGGAAGGGTTTCCCCGAGGTCATCTATTGTCCCGGCAAGACGCCGGAACAGGTGGTGGCGATCTTTGAAAGATTAGCGCAGAGTGGTAAGGGAAATATCCTGGCCACCCGCGCCACTGCGGAAACCTATTCCCTGCTGCGGGGGTCAATCCTTCAGGCGGAGTATGAGCCGCTGGCTAGGCTGATCATCCTCAGGAGGGGAGAGCAAAAGCAAAAAGGCCATATCCTCGTGGTGAGCGCCGGAACCGCCGACCTCCCGGTGGCCGAGGAGGCGGCCCTTTGCGCCGAGGTCATGGGCAACCGGGTGGAGCGCCTCTACGACGTGGGCGTAGCGGGCCTCCACCGGCTCATCGCTCACACAGAGAAGCTTTTCACCGCCCGGGTTTTGATCGTGGTTGCGGGAATGGAAGGGGCCCTTCCCAGTGTGGTAGGGGGCCTGGTGGATAAACCGGTTATCGCCGTGCCGACCAGCGTGGGTTACGGCGCCAATTTCGGCGGCCTCTCCGCCCTTCTCACGATGCTAAACACCTGTGCGAGCGGGGTAAGCGTGGTAAACATCGACAACGGCTTCGGCGCCGCCTACCAGGCGAGTCTGATAAATTCTCTGGGGGAAAAATGAAGGCAGCCTATTTTCATTGTTTCTCCGGGGTAAGCGGCGACATGATCCTCGGTGCCTTGATCGATTGCGGCCTTGATCCGGCGGATCTCCTCGGAGACTTGAGGGGCCTTGAAATCGGTTTCCGGCTGACGGAAGAAAAGGTGCTCAAAAGGGGAATCAGGGCAACCCGGGTGAGGGTGTCGGGAGAGGACGGGGAGCCTCGCCGGCGCCTCGCGGACATTCAGGGGATCATCAACGGCTCCGCCCTTTCCCCGGAGGTCAAGGGAAAAAGTCTCGAAATCTTCTCGAATCTCGCCTTAGCCGAGGCGAAGATCCACGGCGTAACCCCCGAGGAGGTCCATTTTCACGAGGTCGGGGCGGTCGATGCGATCGTCGATATCGTCGGGGCGGTGATTGGTCTTGATCGGCTGGGGGTTGAAGAAGTCTGGGCTTCCCCGGTCAACACGGGGGAAGGTTTTGTCAAGACGGCCCACGGAATTCTCCCGGTGCCGGCGCCGGCCACCCTGGAACTCTTCCGGGGCGCCCTCCTCTACTCTTCGGGAATAGAGAGAGAGCTTGCCACCCCCACCGGGGCGGCGATCTTAAGCGCATATGCCCGGGGCTACGGCTCCCTCCCCCGAATGAGGATCGGTCGCGTCGGTTACGGGGCGGGGGAGCTTAATCTCCCCATACCCAACGTCCTCAGGCTGATCATGGGCGAGAAGGACCCTGGGGGATACCCTTCCGGTCCCAACCAAGAACCCGTGAACGCCAATCTCCTTACGGAAGAGGCCGTTATGGTGGAAACGAACATCGACGATATGAATCCGGAGCTTTACGATTACCTGTTTGGGAAGTTCCTGCGGGAAGGCGCCATGGATGTGTTCTTGAAACCCATCCAGATGAAAAAAAACCGACCCGCCGTCACCTTGAGCGTTCTTTGCGCCCCGGAAAAAGTCGAGCACTTCTGCGCCCAGATTCTGGCCGAAACGACCTCTTTAGGGGTGCGGACCTATCGGGTGGCGAAGTATCTCGTTCCCCATGAAATCGTAACCTGTGAAACCGAGGCGGGAACGGCCAGGGCAAAGATCGGGTTTCAGGGGGATCAGATAGGCAATATCGCCCCGGAATATGAAGATTGCCGGCGGCTGGCGGAGGAAAAGGGGCTGCCTCTCAAGGCTATCTACGATCTGGTGAGGCAGGCGGCCCTGGGCGTAATCCGGAGCCGGGGGATTGGTCTGGTCAAAGGTAAAAAGGGATGAGAATCATAGATTTTAGAAGCGACACGGTCACCCTGCCGACGGAGGAGATGCGCGAGGCGATGCACCGGGCGGAGGTGGGGGACGATGTCTTCGGCGAGGATCCCTCGGTCAATGAACTGGAGGACCTGGCCGCCCAAATAACGGGGAAAGAGGCGGCCCTTTTCGTGGCCAGCGGAACGATGGGCAATCTGGTCTCTCTCCTTGCCCACTGCGGCCGGGGGGACGAGATCATCCTGGGGGACAAGTCCCATATCTTCCTAAACGAGGCCGGCGGCGCCTCCGCCTTGGGCGGCATCCATCCCCATCTCCTCCCCAACGAACCAGACGGCACCATCACCCCGGACGAGATCGAGGCCGCCATCCGCTCCGATAATATCCACTATCCGCAAACCCGGCTCATCTGTCTCGAGAACACCCATAACCGCTGCTACGGGGCCGCCCTGACCGTCTCCTATATGGATCAGGTGGCGAAAATCGCCGAGAGGCATAGGCTGGCCGTCCATCTCGACGGCGCCCGGATCTTCAATGCGGCGGTGGCGTTAGGGGTAGATGTTCCGGAGCTGACCAGGCAGGCGGACTCCCTCAACATCTGTCTTTCGAAGGGTCTGGCCGCCCCGGTCGGCTCCCTGGTCTGCGGGACGCGGGGGTTTATCGCCAGGGCCCGACGGATCCGGAAACAGCTGGGCGGAGGGATGCGTCAGGCGGGGATCCTCGCGGCGGCAGGGATCGTCGCCTTGACGGGCATGGTGGATAGATTGGCCGAGGATCACGAAAATGCGAAAAACCTGGCGGAAGGCCTCGCCCAAATCGAGGGCCTGGCGGTGGAGCCCGGGTTGGTTCAGACAAATATCGTCTATTGCGATCTTTCGGCAGGAGGTCCCTTGACCGCCGCAGAGTTTCAAAGAAGGCTAAACGGGCTGGGCGTAAAGGTTCTCTGCACCGGGGGAAACCGTTTCCGCCTCCTTACCCATTATGGAATCAGCAGGGCGGATATCGAAGCGGCCCTGGACCTCATAAGGCATCTACTGCGGCCCTGAGGCCCAGAAGATAGCTCGTGAGGCCGAAGCCGGCGATCTGACCCTTCGCCAGGGGGGCGACGACGGAGAAGTGGCGGAACTCTTCCCGGGCATGGATGTTGGACATATGGACCTCGACGATGGGCACCTTTAAAATGGCCAGGGCGTCCCTTAAGGCATAGCTGTAATGGGTCCAGGCACCGGCGTTGATTACCACCGCATCCACCTTTTTTTCGTGAGCCTCGTGGATCTTCTCCACCATCGCCCCTTCGTAATTCGTCTGGAAACATTCCACTTCACAACCCAGTTCCCCCGCCAGGGACTTGAGCCTCCCGTCGATTTCCGCAAGGGTTGCCGTACCATATTGGGCGGAGTCCCGCTTGCCGAACATATTGAGATTCGCCCCGTGAAGGACAAGGATCTTTTTCATCTCTTCTATCCTCTTTTCCCTAATTTGGCCTTCATCTTAGCCAGAACCTGCGTCTGGCCGATGATTATCGCCAAAACCCCTGCCGTCAGTATCAGGCTCAAAGGGTTGGCCACAAGCTGCCAGAAGAATCCCGGGACGCTGTGCTGCACATCCATCATGGCCCGCCGGAACCCGGATTCCATCAGGGGGCCGAGGATGATCCCCAGGACCACCGGTCCCACCTGGAAACCGTAAATCTTGAGAAAATAGCCGAAGATGCCGAAGCCCAGCATCCAATAGACATGGGCAACGTTGTTCTCGATGGCAAAGGTGCCGACCACGGAAATGACGATGATAATGGGCAGCAGAAGGCCTTTTCTGACCTCGACCAATTTGGCAAAGATCCTGACCCCCGTAAGCCCGAAGAAGAGAAGGAAAATATTTGCCAGGGTCAGGTTCCCCACGGTAAACCAGAAGATGTGGGGGGTTTCCACCATGAGCATCGGGCCTGGCCTCAATCCGTGAATAAACAGGGCGCCTATGATCACCGCGGTGACCGCATCGCCGGGAATGCCCAGGGTGAGCATGGGGATGTAGGCGCCGCCGATGGCCGCGTTGTTCGCCGTCTCCGGGGCCACCACCCCTTCATAGGCCCCCTGGCCGAAGGGACGGGAGGGATTCTTGACGTTTCTCCGGGCGTGGCCATAGGCCATGAGGGCCGCGATATCTCCGCCGGTTCCGGGCAGGGCGCCGATGCCCGTGCCGATCAGGGAACTCTTGACGATAAGGGGCAGGTTTTTAAACAGAATCCCCCAGGACGGGAGGATCTTCTTTACGTCCTGTTTGATCGGCTTGATATGGAGGTCATGGATCTGGATCAGGGCCTCGGAGACGCCGAACAGCCCGATCATGATGGCAACGAAATGGATCCCGCTCATGAGCCCGAGACTGCCGAAGGTGAAACGGCCTTGGGCGGTGAAGTTGTCCATCCCCACCATGCTGAGCAGGACCCCGATGGCTCCGGCGAATATCCCTTTGGCCAGGGATTCCCCGGAAAGACTCCCCACCAAGAGGAGCCCCATAATGGCCAGGAGAAAATAGTCCCGGGGGGCAAACATGAGGGAGTATTCCGAGATAAGGGGCGCGGCAAGAGCAAGGATGATGATGCCGACGAAACCGCCGATGACCGAGGCGGTTGTTGAGAGCCCAATGGTTTTACCGGCCTCGCCCAGTTTGGCCAGGGGGTAGCCGTCGAAGGCGGTAGCCACCGCAGCCGGCGCCCCGGGGATGTTGAGCAGAATCGAAGACCGGGAACCGCCGTAAACCCCCCCGACAAAGATCCCCACCATCAGGGCCAGGGCCGGATTGATGTCCCAGGCGAAGGTAAAGGAGATGAGGATCGAAACCGCCATGGTCACAGACAGGCCCGGGATCGCCCCGACGTAGATTCCCGCGAAGGTGCCGACGGCGGTCAAGGCGATGAGCTTCGGATCAAGCCAGGAGAGAAAAAAATATTCCAGAGATGAACCCATTATATCAAATCTCCTTTACCAGAGAATAACTTTGAAGACGTACTGAAAAACAAGATATATCCCGCCCAAAACCGCCGCCGCAAGCAGGAGGGCCCGGATCGGACCGGTGCCTTTCAGGAGGATAAATGATCCTGTCAAAAACAGATAAGAGCTGAAGATAAAGTGCAGGGGGTCAATCAGGACTATATAAAGAATGAGGATTATCGTGAAGATCACAACCTGCCTGGGCAGGGCGAATTCCCCGATTTTCGCGATTTGCTTCTTCAGGGTGTCTTCCCGATAGAGTTTGCGGTTCTTCCACAGGACACTCAATGCCGAAACAATAAGGACCGCACCGATGAGAACCGGAAAGGTTCCCGGGGAAGAAAGGTTTTCATGGGGGAGGGTAAAGGAATAAATCAGGGTCAGGGTGCTGAAAAGCAGAAGAAACCAGATAAATATCTTCTCTCCAGGCCTGGGGGGAATGTTTTTTTCCATTGAGATCGCTCCTGGTTATCCGGCCGGAGAAAATCTCCGGCCGGATTGAGGAATGGGTGTTACGGCTTAGGAATCCCGAATTTCTCCGGGGAAACCTTGGCGGCCCCGGCCTCCTGGAGGATCCAGGAGGTAACCGACTGCCAGCGCCTCAAGAACCGGTCCGCCTCGGTGCCGGAGAGATTCATCACGATTCCCCCCAGGTCGGTGATGGTGGCGACGAACTTGGGATCCGAGGCCCCCTTCTGGAACGCATCGATGAGTTTAGCCTTCACCGGCTCGGGCACTTCCCTTCTCACATGGACGCCGAAGAAGGGACCCCAGGGCAGGTACCTTTCATAATCCTTATTGTACGCGGTGATTAGGGGAATGTCCACCCCGGGGATGGGCCGGTCGGAAACCAGCGCGAGGGGGCGGAGTCTCCCCGCCCGGATGTGCTCCCGGACCGCGGTGAAGGTGGCGACGGAGAACTGGGTGTGTCCCCCGAGAAGGGCCACGATGCCCGGGCCGTCCCCTTCAAAGGGAATATGATTGAAGGTAAGGCCTTCTACGACCTTGACGATGTTGCTTACCACATGGGGAACCCCGCCGGTGCCGGTGGAGCCCATCTTGATTACCCCGGGTCTCCTTTTGGCGTCGTCGAAAAGATCCTTCACCGTTTTCCAGGGTTCGTTGTTGTTGCAGACAATGACCGGCACCGCCCGGGCGAGGATGTTGATCGGGGTATAGTGGGAGGTGTAATCCAGGGGAGCAATGTCAAGAACCTTGTAAATCTGAGGGTTTTCCGCTCCATAGAGGAGGGTGTACCCGTCGGCGGGCGCTGTCGCGACAAACTGGGTCGCAATGGCGCCGGTGGCCCCCGGCCTGTTCTGCAGAACGATGGACTTGCCCAGGATCTTCTCCACATGGGGGGTTATCGCCCGGGAGACGATGTCCGTCGTTCCTCCGGCCCCCCACTGGATGATCCCGGTAATGTCTTTTACCGGATAATCCTGGGCCTGGGCGAAGGATACAAAACCCAGGGTCAAAAGTCCTGCCATGAACCATCCTAACTTCTTGCTTGCCATTTTTTCTCTCCTTTCATAAAGTTGGTTAATATTACGGTTTGGGAATCCCAAATTTCTCCGGGGAGGCCTTGGTGGCCCCGGCCTCCTGGAGAAGCCAGGTGGTTACCGACTGGGAGTGGCGGACAAACCTCTCCGCCTCTTCGCCGGCTATCCCCATGTAAACCGCGCCGAAATCCCTGATAAAGGCCTGGAACTTCTCGTCCCGGGATCCCTTCAGAAAGGCATCGGTGAGCCTCTTCTTCTGCTCCTCCGGGACCTCTTTCCTTACGAAAACCCCGTAGTAAGGCCCCCAGGGAAGATATTTTCTGTAGGCCGGATTGGTCAGGGTAATCGGGGGGATCGTCTCCACCCCCGGAATCGGCACCTCTGAAACCACCGCCAGCGGTCTTACCCGGCCCGCCCGGATATGTTCCCGGGCGGCGGTTAAGCCCACCGCGGTGAACTGGACATGGCCACCCTGCAGGGCGATCATGACCGGCCCCTCGCCGTCGAAGGGGATGGAGTTAAACGTAAGCCCATCGCTGGCCTTGATCATCGTGCTTACGATGTGGGGAAGACCGCCGGGACCGGTGGCCCCCATCTTGATCTGGCCGGGGGTTTTCCGGGCGTCGTCGAAGAGCTCTTTCAACGTCTTCCAGGGCATGTTGTTGTTGCAGATGATCACCCCGACCCCCCGGGCGATGATATTTACGGGATAGTAGCTCGTGTAGTCCAAGGTTGAAAGCTCGAGCACCTTATACACCTGGGGATTTTCCGCCCCATACAAAAGGGTGTAGCCGTCGGCGGGCTGGCCGAAGACGAAGTTAGTAGCAATGGCCCCGGTTGCCCCGGGACGATTGGTTAGAATGATGTTCTTCCCCAGCTGGTTCTCAACCAGAGGGGTCAAGGCCCGGGCCACGTTATCCGTGGCCCCGCCGGCGCCCCACATGATGACCCCGGTCAGGTCCTTGACGGGAAAGGCAAAGACCGCCGGTACTCCGCTGAAAAGAAATACCAGGAAACTTAAAACAAAACCCTTTTTCATCTTCCACCTCATGCTTTCTTAGACTGATTACATCTCGAAGAGCACCTTGGCCGTTTCCCCCTCGGAAAAGGCGGCAAAGGCCTCGTGGGCCTCATCGAGAGTGAATTTACGGGTGACCAGGGGTTCGGCTACCACCTTTTTGTATTCTATCCAGCGGATCGCCCGTTTGAACCAGCGGTTGGTGGTCGCCACATCCCCCATAACGCTAAGACCGCTTCTCATAAGGTTCAAGGGGCTGATCACCGCCTCCGGGTAGAGACCGAAAAGAACGACCTTGCCGTAGGCGGCGCCCAGGTTGATGGCAAGGGGCACCGTCGAGGGGTGGTTGGCCGTTTCCACAACAATGTCGCAGCCCTGTCCGCCGGTGATCTCCTTTACCCTGGCTGCCACATCCTCCCGGCTTCCGTTTACAATGTAATCGGCCCCCAGACTTTTTGCAATCTCGAAGCGCCTGGCGTCTTGATCGAGGCCGATAACCATGGTAATGGCGGCCCCGGCCGCCTTCAGGGCCTGGAGATGAAACAATCCGATGGACCCGGGGCCGATGATGGCCGCCGTATCCCCCAGATGGGGTTTAACGTGCTCCAGGGTTCTTACCGCCAAGCTGATGGGCTCGATAAACGCCGCATCGACGAAAGAGATTGAATCGGGCAGTTTGAAGGCCAGAAAAGCCGGGACCACCCGGTACTCGGCGAAGGTTCCGTCGCAGGTTATCCCCAGATGGCGCCAGGAGAGACACATATTGGGATGATCGTTCAAACAGCTTTCGCATTGATTGCATCCCCAGAGGGGATTGAGGCCCACCTTGTCCCCCTCTTTGAGATAGGTCACCCCGGCGCCCACCCCGGCTATGACGCCTGCCCCTTCATGGCCCATGATCATCGGATCGGGAACCGGCACCCTGCCCTTATAGAGGTTCTTGTAAATCATCACGTCACTGTAACAGATCCCCGCCGCCTTCATCCGAACCAGAACCTCCCCCGGGCCCGGCGCCGGCACGGTCAGCTCCTGGACCTCAAGAGCGGTCCCTTTTTTTACTATGGCCTTCAATTGATCCTCCTGCCTGAGATGTTTAACATAATGCTAAAGTTGAACAGCCTGCCCGGTCCTTCCGGACCGAGAGATCGCCAGCACCGCCCGAAGGGTCCCTAAGGCATCCTCCCCGCTTGTTAAGGGTTCCTCATTACCCTCTATAACCTGGCAGAAATGGCCGAGTTGTCTCGCGTAAGGATTCTCCGGGACTACGGATAGCGCCTCGCAGGCCAAAGGTTCCCGCCAGCCTTTCCCCGGGGAATCACGATAGAAGGTCTTTTTTAGACCGGGGAAGGTAAGAGAGGCCTCGGTTCCCATAAAATAGTAGCAATCCTCCCGCTGCCGCGGAAACTCCTCATTCTCCCCGGCGGTCAGTTCGTAAGCCCAGGGAGAGGCTACGGTATCGGAGGCAAAGATGCTCCCCAAGGCCCCGCTCCGGAAACGGAGCGTTATGCAAGCCGAGTCCTCGACGGCAAACCCCCTTACCTCATTGCCTGTTTCCGCCTGAACCCTGGCGATCTCCCCGCAGACGAACCGGAGGGTGTCGATCTCATGGGTCAGGTTGTTGAAAACCGGCCCCGCCCCCGGCTCCCGCCGCCAGAGGGGTTTAAAGTATCCCTCGTCCTTAAAGAGGGCCCATATCACCACCGCCCCCACGAGCCTTCCTAAACCCCCTTCCCGGACGATCTTCCGGACCAGGCCTACCTTCGGATTGAACCGCCGGTGGTAGCCGACCAGAAGCGGCACCCTCCTTCTTTCCGCCGCCTCTATAAGCCGTTGCCCTTCCTCCTCGGTCAGGGCAAGGGGTTTTTCCATCAGGACAGGCAAGCCCGCCTCGGCGCATCTCATCCCGGCGGAGGCGTGGAGAGGGGTAGGCAGGGCCACAATGACCCCGTCCAATCCCCCCCGGTTCAACATTTCCTCATAGTCTGAAAAGAATTCGGCTCCATATGACTCCGCCGTCTCCCGGGCTGCGGGATTAGCATCGCAGACGGCAGACAGGCGGCATTCTTCGTTCCGGTGCACCATCTCGGCGTGCACCCGGCCGATCCAGCCCAAACCTATGAGACCCAGACGAATCATATGGTGCTTATCTCTCCCTCGTTACGCGGGGTAACAGACCGTGTAGAGATGCCGGCCGCCCTTGGTCGGCCCCTTGAGCAGGGCCTCGATATCCTCTGGTTTTCTTTGGCTTAAATATTTGCTCTCCGGCAATTTTCCCGCGGGGAATTTGGTCAGGATGTCATTGTGGAGCTTGACTAGGTAATCCATATAAACCTCGACGCTCTTTTCCGCCTTTTTCGGGTCGGCCAGAGAGGGCTTGCCGATCACCCCTTCCGGGTAAATTACGCACTCGATGCCGCCGCAGCCCACCTGACAATGGCCGGGGATGGGGTAGTTGTAAATATCACCGCCTTTATCGATATGGCCTTCCGGCAGGAACCCCCAGGGGGTATTGTCTTCGGCATCTTTCAGGCTGCAGAGCTCCGGGAAGAGGGCCATGGAGATCGAGGTCTCCGCTTCGCAGGCATGGCGGAAGGGGTTCTCGTACGGACCTCCATGGGCCTTGTCTTTCAGGGTGTCTCCCATGACCCGGGGCACATCGACGAAGATGATCATCGCCGGCACCTGGAACCGTTTCCCCCATTCGTTGATCGCCGAGGGGACGATGTATTCCTGGCCGTGGATGCTGATCCAGATCTGCTTGCGGAACCCGGTGTTCCACAGGCCCGCCATTACCGCCCTAAGATAGTCGGAAAAGACGTCGTCCGGGATCACGACGGTGCCCGGCTGACCCAGATGATGATACGGATGAGACCCGTAGCAGATCGGGTGGGCCACGGTGCAGCCCGTCGCCAGGGCCACCTCTTCGGCCATCCGGGTTACGATAAAGGTGTCCTCGCCGATGGGTCCTGCGGCCCCGTGGTTCTCCGTAGCTCCGATGGGAACGATAATGATGTCGTTTTTCGCCAGCCTCTCTTCCATGTCCTTCTTGGTCATGGTCTGGAGATAAACATTGGTTGGTTTGTCAAAATGCCCGCCTGAGGGGGGCAGTTTCCAGTTTCCCATTTCTGCTCCTTTCTTAGCTAGTTCCTGTGACCAGGGAGTTGGGGGGAGTAGATCCAGACGAATTTAAGAACCTCGTCCCCGTTGTTAATGATCTTGTGCAATTTACCCGGGGGATTATAGATGCACACCCCCGGCTCGAGGGGAATCTCCCTTCCCTCGGTGACAAAGATGCCCCGGCCGGCGATAAAGTACATAACCTCTTCTTCATTATCGTGCCTATGCTCCGGAACCATGCCCCCGGGATAGGTTTCATTGACGCCCATGGCAAGGTTCTGCGCCCCGACGGTCTTTTCGGATACCAGGATCCACGACGTCCGGGGCGGATCCCTTCTTTCCCCCTTAACATCCTTGATATGGACAACCTTAAGCTCTGACATGACCTCCTCCAAATCCTACCTGATTAAAATTCCACCGTTGAGATCCACCGTCACCCCGGTGACCCATTCGGAACGGCCCGAGGCGAGAAAGATGGCCACATCGGCCACATCCTCCGGCAGTCCATCCTTGGGAATCGCCCGGCCGGCGTTCCAGGTGGCAAAGACCTCCGGGGGATACTGCCTGGTCTGTTCGGTCAGGATCGGCCCCGGGGCGATGGCGTTTACATATATACCCGAGGGTCCCAGCTCTTTGGCCAGGGTCCTGGTCAGGGCGATGACCGCCGCCTTCGAGGCGGCATAATTGACCCCCACCCCGGGCCGGCCCGTGCGGGCCCCGAGGGAGGCGATATTGACGATCTTGCCTCGGTTCTTTGCCTTCATGATCGGGGTTACCGCCTTCGAGCAGAGGAACACCCCCGTTGAGTTCGTATCCATCACCTCGTTCCAGAGTTCGAGGGTCATCTCTTCAATAGGCTTATGCCGGGAGATACCCGCATTGTTAACGAGCACGTCGATCCGGCCGAACTTATCCACAATGGCCTTGATGGCGCTTGCCACCTCCGCCTCGCTCCTTACATCGGCCTTCACGTAAATCGTCCTTCCCCCTTTGGGATCCAAGTCCGCCGCCACCTGACGGGCGAGTCCCGATCTATCCCAGAGGGCGACCCGGGCGCCTTCCTGGAAAAATTTCTCCGCGATAGACTTGCCCAGTCCCTTTCCCGATCCCGTAACCACGCATACCAAATCCTTAAGCTCCATTCTCATCTCCTTACGGCTAAAAAGTATTGCTGTCGATCTTTATCTCCCAGATCCTGGTAAGCTCTTTCATGTCCAGATCAAACGTCGAGTTATGCGGGGGAAGGGGATCCTCCCTCATGAATTCCGGGATATCGAAGAACTCCTCCGAAACCCCGGCCCGGCGGTTGAATTCCCGCTCCGTCTCCAGGGTCTCGATCCCCATCCTCTGCACATGGGCGTAGGTATAATCCCAGCCGTATCTTCCCTTAAGGATCAGGGCAAAAAGATCCGGGCGCTTGACGAAGGCCGGTCTCGTGAAGAGACACAGCCCCATGGTATCGAGGATGGCCGCCCGGATCTGAAGCCTCCGGGAGGTCTCGACCTGACCCTTAGTTCCCAGGGGATCGACGGTTTTGGCCGTCTCCAGGGCATTTCCCGCGGTATGATCGGCGCCCATGGGCGAGGTGATGTAGGTGACCCCGTTGCCCTTGAGGGAGCGGGGATCATAAGCCGGAATACCCTGCCCTTTGATCGCCGGGACCCTCCTTACCCCGAGAACCCGGCCCGCCACCGCGGCGCCGCTTCCTAAAATACGGCCCAGGAAGGACCCCTGGCCGATCTGCCCGATCAGATCCTTCGCCCCTTGGGCATCGCCGAAAGGCACAATCCCCGCCTCCATGGCCACGCCTATTGCCGCCCCGGTCTCGATGGCGCAGACCCCCACCTGATTGCACAGATCGTTCAGCCGGGCGATCTCATCGATATCGCCGATCCCCAGATTGGAGCCCAGAAGGGCGATGTTTTCATACTGGATCGAGGCGACGATCTTTTTCCCGGCGGCATCGGGAAAGACATTGGAACAGGAGATGACGCAGCCCCGGACGCAGGGTGTCCCTGCGCGGCCCTCACCGCCGCGCTTCTTGATGAGTAGGGCGATGGTTTCGCCGGAAATGGCCTCGGCCTGCTCGAACCGGCCGGAGGAGAAATTCCTTGTGGGCAGGATCCCCAGTTCATTGCACATCATCAATACCGCGGGAGTTCCCAGGGTGTGCCGGTTTTCCGTCTTGGGATCCGCGAGGATCATCTGGGCCAGGGTTTTGGCCGATTCCTTAAGCAGGTCTTGATCATGGGCCGCAGCCGGGGCTGCGCCGGTATCATCCACGACGATGGCCTTGATCCCCTTGGCCCCCATCACCGCCCCCAGACCTCCCCGGGCGCCGTAGCGCACCTGGATGTCCTGCGGCCCCGCGGAGGCCACCCCCGCGGCGGCAAGCTTAAGCTCTCCCGCCGGGCCGATGCACAGAAGGCCCGCCTCCTTTCCAAAACTCTCCCTCAAGGCGGCAATCGTCGAGGACACCGTAAGCCTCGCCAGTTCCGGCCGGGAAAGGAGTTCACATTTCTCCGCGGTTATTTTCAAGACCCCGCAGGAAGGTTTCTCCGGGAGGTCTTCCAGGATCAGGGCCTTTATCCCGAGATTGGCCAGTTTTTTCCCCGCCTCACCCCCTACGTCCGCCTCCTTCGCCCCGAAGGTGAGGGGGCTCTTACCGCCGATGGAGAACTTGCCGCTGGTGGTTACGTTCGTATCGCCCAATAGACCCGGGGCGACGATGAATTTATTGCCCCGTCCCAAAGGATCACAGGTTGGCGGGACCTCCCTCAAGAGAACCTTGGCCACAAGCAGTCTCCCGCCCCAGAGGCTCTCTTCACCGTCGGCCTTTTGTTTTAAGATCTCCCCTGTTTTTGTATTTACCCTTACTATCCATTCCATTTTTTCACTCCCAGTTTACAGCGCAAGCGGACTCCCTGCCCCTGTAAGAAGCTCGTTTAATTTTTCAACGGAGGCGGAGGCGATTTCGACGCCCCGGTGCCTCGTCTCCAGCTCCTTTTCCTCTTCGATCTCGCCGGGCAGATAGATCCGCAAAACGCCCTTGGCCTTTCTGGAGGACTTGATGGAGGCGAGATGCCCCCCGATGAGTTCCTGGAACCTTTTAAACGGCATGAACCTCTCAATATCCAGGGCCAGGGTAAAAACGCCTACCCCCGTCGGCCCTTTGAGCTCATGAAAGGTTCTCACCCCGGGGCCGTAGCTTGCCCCGGATAAGAGACCGGCGATGATATCTATCATTAAAGCCAGTCCATATCCTTTTGCCCCGCCGATAGGCATCAGGGTTCCCTTGAGAGCCCGGGCGGCGTCGGTGGTGGGCGACCCTTCCTCGTCGAAGGCCCAGCCTAAAGGGATTTCTTCTTTCGATCTTTCCGCTTTTCTGATCTTGCCCCGGGCCACTAGGGTAGAGGACATATCCAGAACCACAACCCCCTTATCTTCTCCCGAAGGCACGGCAATGGAGAGGGGATTCGTGCCGAAAAAGGCCTCCGCCCCTCCCCAGGGGGACATGGCCGGGGCGGCGTTGGACATGACTATTCCGACCAAACCCTCCCTGGCAGCCTTTATGGTATAGTACGATAGAATGCCTATATTGTTGGTATTCCTTACCAGACATCCGCCTATGCCAAACGTCCGGGCCTTTTTAATGGCCAGGGTCATGGCCTGCCAGACCGAGACCTGCCCCAGGCCGTTTTCCCCGTCCAGGAGGGCCGTCGCCCCGTCGTCGAAAACAACGCTGGTTTCCGTGGGAATCTTAAGCATCCCCGCGGCGGCCCGCTTAGCGATCAGGGTAAGGAGATGGACCCCGTGGGTGTCGAGCCCTCTTGAGTCGGCCAGAACCAGACTTTCCGCAACAATCGCCGCCTCCTCCTCCCGGGCTCCCAGGCCCTTCAAGATATGAACGGCGGCGGTTTTAAGTTTTTCAGCCTGAACCAGCATGCCCTATTCCTCTTTCAATCCCAGAAAATCGAAGGTCTTCGTGAGCCTGTTAAACTCGACACTGGAAACCCCGGAGGCCAGGACCGCGGCCTTCTCCTTTTCCGCCTCGACCCGGGCCAGGGATTTGGTCAGGATCTCTTCGCACTCTTCCCTCTTGACCACCACGAGACCATCTCCGTCGCCGACGATCAAATCGCCGGGATCGACCATGGCCCCGCCGAAGGAAAGGGGATGATTGATTAATCCCAGGGATGTCTTGCCCGTGCCCAGAATACAGAACCCGCGAGCGAAAACGGGAAATCCCATCTCGATAATCTCTTCCCCGTCCCGGATGCAGCCGTCTATAGCCAGACCGCCCAGTTTTCTTGCCCTGGCCGAGGTGGCCATGAGGCCGCCCAGATACCCGGCCTGATACTGGCCCCCGGTGGAACAGACAATCACGTCTCCCGGCCCGGCAAGCTCCAGGGCCTTGTGCAGCATCAGATTGTCCCGGGGATGACAGAGGACCGTGAAGGCGGGGCCGCAAATCCTGACCCCCTTGGCAATTGGTTTAATATCGCAATCGACATACCCTTTTCTGCCGGAGGCCTCATGAATCGTCGCCGAGGCCAGGGACCTGAATTTTTCGACGAGTTCCTGGGCCGGCCGCTCTATCTTGAGTTTAACGTGAACCATTGCTCCTCTCCCTTTCCCGAGCTAAAATATCCCCCTCAAAAATTCGAGGGCGTTGCGGAGATGGGTTCTCATCGCCGCCTCCGCCCGCGGGGCATCCTTTTCGATAATGGCGTCTATTATTTCCAGATGCTCTGCGTAGGATTCGCCGGAGCGCTTCTCGTCCACCTTGTTGAAGAGAAAAAAACGGATCCGGCTGATCTGCTCCTGGAGCCTCTTGTATTCCTCGGCGACCCTCCGGTTGCCGAAGGATTCAAAAATGAAATTGTGAATCAGATCCCCGGCGTCTATATAGTTCTTCGTCGTTTTGGCTTCGTTGTTCTTCGAGGCGGCAAATTTCCGGCGGATTTCCTGGGCCCGGGCCAGGTTGATCTCGCCTCTGGCCACCACCCTTCTTATCACCTCGCCCTCCAGGATCTCCCTCATTTCGTTCAGCTCCCGGACATCCTGAAAGGAAAAGCGGGAAACGAAAGAACCCCGGCCGGGGATATTCTCAACAAACCCCTCCTTTTCCAGCTGTCCTACGGCCTCTCTGATCGGGGTCTTGCTCGTCTTCATCTCCAGGGCAAGGATTGCTTCGCTCAAAGGATCGCCGGGCTTCAGAGAGTTGGTTATGATCCTCTTCTTTATATTTTCGTAGACGTAGATTTTTTTGCTTTTTGAAGGCTTGGCGATCATTTCGATAACCCTCAAGAATCCCTGGGTAAAATAGCTTAAAATATACTGTTGATATATTTTGGAAATACTGATAGCCTAATAACCCGAACCTTGTCAAGGGGAAAATTATCCGGAGGAAAAATATGAAGGCTGCCTTGCTTACCTCGCCCGAAAGGTTGGAGATTTCCGATATTCCCGCACCCCTGCCCCAAGCGGGGGAGGTGCTGATCAAGGTGGCGGTGGCGGGCCTGTGCGGAAGCGACTATTCCAAGTACCTGGGTCAGTTGGGCGGCCCTTATGGAATCGTTCCGGGGCACGAGGCGACGGGAACGGTGGTCGAGGTTGGTCCCGGCGTCCCCGGCGACCTGTTGGGCAGGCGGGTGGCCATCCAGCCGAACTTCCCCTGCGGCACCTGTGAAATCTGCCGAAGCGGCCGGGGCAACGTCTGTCCGCAAAAGGTGCGTCTGGGGATAGATGTAAACGGGGTCTTTGCGCAGTACGTATCCGTTCCCTACCGGTATGTCTGGCCCTTGCCCCATGAGCTCTCCGACGCCTGCGGGGTCCTGGTGGAACCCCTGTCCGTCGCCCTGCACGGTTTCAACAAAAGCCTCCCCCTGCCGGGGCAAAAGGTCCTGGTTTACGGGGCCGGGGTGATCGGCCTGCTCTTTGTCCGGCTGGCCGCCCTCTCCGGGGCCTGCGTCTCGGCCCTCGACCCCTCCGGACACCGGCTTGCCGTGGCAGGAGAACTGGGGGCCTCTAAGACCTTTAACGCCCTGTCCGAAACGGACGGGGAAATGAACAGCTTCCAGGTTATCTACGAGGCAAGCGGCGTCTCCTTCGCCCTGGCTCAGATTATCTCCCTGGCGGCCCCCGGAGGAAAGATAGTCTTGACGGGCCTGCCGAAGGAGGACTGTACCATCGCGGCGGGGATGCTGGTACGCAAGGAGCTGTCCATCCAGGGCTCGATGATCTATACCGACGAGTTCCGCCCGGCGATAAATCTTCTGGCGGAAGGGCTGATCAAGACGGAACTCTTTATCTCCTCCCTGATACCCCTTGAGAGATTACCGGGGGCTATCGCGGACTTTCGCTCCCCTTCCCGGATCAAAGACGCGGTTAAGTTGAGCTGATTCCCCTCTTTGGCGTCTTTTCGACGGGTGGGAAAATGGTTGCTTTGGCCCCGGCCTTCCATTATAAGTACACCGTTAATAACCAGGCAGGGAGCAACCGATGAAGATAGAGGTAAAGCCGGATCTTTGCACCGGCTGTCGATTATGCAGACAGATCTGCGCCATAGAACATTTCGATGAGATAAATCCAAACAAGGCGGCCTTGCGCATCGAGGCCAGGTTCCCCGAGCCCGGCCAATACCACCCCCGGGTCTGCGTCTCCTGCGGAAAATGTCAAGAGGCCTGCCCCACCGAGGCGATCTTAGCGGAGGAAAAGGGAGGCCGGCGGGTCAAGGAAGGGCTTTGCACCAACTGCGGCCTTTGCGTTTCCGCCTGCCCAAACGGGGTAGTTTTCCAGCATCCCGATCTCCGCCGGGTAATTATCTGCGATTTCTGTTTCGCCTGTACCGAGGTGTGCAACACCGGGGCGCTTACGAAGGGAAAAGATATCTAATAGACTTGAAGGAGAGGCGGCGATGGCAAGAGGCCTGGCGGGAAATACCTTAAGAATCAACCTCTCAACCGGCGAGATATCGCCAATCCCCACGGACGAAGAATTCATGCGCCGGTGGTACGGAGGCCGGGGGGCCGTGGCCAAGATCATCTATGACGAGGTGCCTCGGGGAGCGGATCCCCTTTCCCCGGAGAACGTCTTCGTCATGGCCCCGGGGATTATGAGCGGCTGCCTGATTCCGGCGGGGTCGAAGATAGAATTCGGCGCCGTCTCCCCGTTGACCGGCGGTCCCGGCGATTCGAACCTGGGGGGCCATCTGGGACCGGCGTTAAAATTCGCCGGGTATGACCTGGTGATCTTTTCCGGACAGGCGGAAAAACCGGTTTATCTCTTTATCGATAACGACACGGTGGAGATCCGGGACGCCGAGACCTACTGGGGGATGGGCTCCCTCGATGCGGAAGCGAAATTGAAGAAAACGCTGGGCGAGGACTTTGAGATCGCCACGATCGGTCCCGCGGCGGAAAACGGGGTGCTTTTCTCCTGTATCACCCATGACTTCGGCAGGCAGGCGGGAAGATCAGGCCTCGGAGCGGTGATGGGGTCCAAGCGGCTCAAGGCGATTGCGGTGCGGGGAAACCGAACCCTGGCGGTGGCGGACCTCGGGTCCCTCAAGAAAAGGGTAAGGGCCGTCATCGAGCGGACCAAGAGCCATCCGAATATGGAGCCCTGGCAGAAATACGGCACCAGTTTTTTTATCCGCTGGGCGAACGATCAGGGGGTAATCCCGGTTAGAAACTTCCAGACCACCTTTTTCGAGGATATCGACAAGGTCGACGGGGATCAACTGAGAGAAAAATGCCTGATCACCCATAAGGCCTGCTTCGGCTGCTGGATGAACTGCGGGAAATATTGCCGGGTGGCGCTTCCCGACCGGCCGGTGGTTTATGTCGAGGGGCCGGAGTACGAAACCGCGGCCCTGGCGGGGACCAACCTCGGCATGAAGGATATCAGGCACATAGCCTATCTCAACTGGCTTATGGACAACCTGGGTCTGGACACCATGTCCGGAGGCGGGGTGGTCGCCTTTGCCATGGAATGTTTCGAGAAGGGTTTGATCACCGAAGAGGATCTCGAAGGGCATTCTCTTGCCTGGGGATCTCTGGCAGACGCGGAACATTTTCTGAATATGGTCGCCTTCCGGCGGGGGATCGGCGACCTGTTCGCCGGGGGAACAAAAAGGGCGGCCCAAAAGATCAAGGGGGGAAGCGGAGATTTTGCCATGCAGGTAAAGGGCCAGGAAATTTCCGGCTATGACGGCCGCTGGGCTCCCGCCATGGCCCTGGCCTACATGACCGCCGATATCGGGGCCCATCACAACCGGGCCTGGACGATTACCGTCGATCTGGCGGAAGGACGGGAATCGATCGCCGGCCGGGCCGGGATAGTAGTTTATCTCCAGCATCTGCGCCCCCTGTTCGATACCTGGTGCTTATGTCGCCTCTTCTGGGGAGAGCTCGACATCGCCCCGGAGGAGATCGTTGAGGCGCTCAACGACATTACCCGCTGGGGCGTCACTCTGGAGGAGGCCCTGAAGACCTCCGAGCGGATCTGGAACTTAAACAGGTGCCATTTTCTGGAACGAAACCTTCTGCCGGGAAGGAACTTCGACTATCCTCCGTCGAGATTCACCAAAGACCCGATCCTGACGGGTCCAGGGGAGGGGCGCAAGCTTACCGGGGAACAGGTGGATACCCTTCTCGACGATTACTACGCCGCCCGGGGATGGGACAGAAACGGCAATCCGACCAGGGCCCTGCTGGAAGACCTAGATCTGGGCCTCGCCGCCGACCGCCTCGCGGCCCTGGGTCTCCTGGGGGCTCCCCTGCCGGGCGGCATTCCCCCGGTGAGGGGAGAGAAGTACAAACCCAAAGCCTTCTAGGGAAAGATGAATAAGGTAATCTACCTGAAGGCCGGCGGAAGTCTCCACCGGTGGCTGAAACCGGACCTGGACCCATACACCCGGCGGGTTGAGGTTAACAGGGAGGATTCTCTCTCTGAAATTCTCGTCAAGATAGGCATCCCACCCTCCCAGGTGGCCCTTTTTCATTCCGCAGGCAGGATCAGAACAGGGGATTATGTCCCCTCAGACGGCGAGATCATCACCCTCCAGCCGCCGGTGGCGGGAGGATAGGATCCCTCAATCCACCCTGTAAAACCCCGGCGCGACCGCAGGAGGCGGCCCCCAGCAGGGCTGCCTGGGGATTGGTGATGACCCGGACAGGTATTTGGCCAAGCAGATAGGACAGGCGTCCCTTGTCCGTAAATGAGGCTGCAAATTCACCGCTTTGCAGAAGGGGAACGATCCTCGGGGGGATCCCCCCGGCCAGATAGACCCCGCCCAAGGCGAAAACCTTGAGGGCGAGGTTCCCGGCCTCCGCCGCCAGAACCCGGATGAAGATCCTCACCGTCTCAAGGCACAGGGGGCAGGCGGCCCGGGTGGCGGCCTCGATAATCACCGGGGCGGCATCTTTTGCCGCCCCGATCTCCCGGCTTATCTCTTCCCGGCCCCGGATAGCCCCCCGCTCTTTCAGAAACCCGTAGATCCTGCCCAGGCCGGATCCCGAGCAGATCCGGTCGTAAGAGACATGGTCAAATGACCTTTTCAAATACCCAAGCAGCTCGCCTTCTTCCGGCGACCGGGGGGCAAAATCGGCGTGGCCCCCTTCCGAGGGGCAGGGGTGGAAGCGCCTCCCCTCCCGGATCACGAAGCTCTCCCCGAGCCCCGTGCCCGGGGCAATCAGGGCGATGTTCCCGGAAGCATCCGCCCGCCCCGGCTTCAGGGAGACATAATCCTTCCCCGATAAACACCGAAGGGACCAGGCATAAGCGACGAGGTCGTTGATGAGCTTGACCTCCCGCAAGTGAAAGGCCCGGGCCAAATCCTTCCCCCTGGTCTCCCAGCCGAGATTGGTAACGACGGCCTCATCCCCCACGACAGGTCCGGCTATCCCCAGGACGGCCCTCTCGATTGCAAATCTTCTTGCGGAAAGGAAATCTTCAATCAATTCCGGAAGGCCCGGATAGGCCCTGCTGGACAATACCTCCTCCGCCAGGGGTTTAAGGTCTTTCCGGCTCGGATCAAATATCCCCAGGCGGGTCTTGGTGGCCCCGATATCCCCGGCCAGGATCAACGGGGACTTCACTTTTCCTCCGGCGATTCTTCTTTGGCGCGAAGCTCCCCTTCCAGCCATTTCAGGTAGTCGGCGCTGCCGGTCGCGATGGGCAGGGCGATTATTTCCGGGGTTTCATACGAGTGGAGGCGACGGATTTCCCTCTCTAAAGGACCGTAAAGATCGAGCCTGGTTTTTATGAGGCATTGCCACTCCTGACCCTGTTCCAGAACCCCTTTCCACCGGTAGGTGGAAAAGAGCGGACCGGTGATCTGGACGCAGCCTGCCAGTCTCGATTCGACTAAGGCCTGAGATATCTTGAGGGCCTCTTGTCTGCTTGAGGTGGTGGTCACAACCTGAAGATATCCTGACATGATTCTTCCCCTTTCAGTTCAAACACCCGAGGCCTCGTATAAGACAATCGCCGCGGCCTGAGGAAGGCTGAGGGATTCCCCCGGGCCGCGCGCAGGGATGGTCCATTGCTCCTTCACCATTTCCAGGATTTCCCCCGGCAGACCGTGGGTTTCGCTTCCCAGGATGAGGGCGGTATTTCCCGCAGGACGGGGATGAGGAGAAACCCCTCCCCGGGGAACCGCCGCGATCAGGTGATATTCCTCCCTCAGGGCAGGCAGGAGATCAACCAGGTTGGCCCCGGTGATCACCTCCAGATGAAAGACGCCCCCCATCGAGGCGCGCACTGCCTTGGGATGGGTAAATTCAACGGATCCCGAACTGACAACGACGGTCTTCACCCCGAACCACCGGGCGGAGCGCAGGATAGCCCCTAGATTCTGGGGGTTGTTGATTCGATATAAAAGGAGAAGAAGGTCCCGGTCCCTTTTCCCTTCGAAATGAAAGCCTCCCCTTTCGGCAGGCGGAAGGGCTGCGACCGCCATGATCCCTTCCGATTCCTTATCCTGAGAAAGCTTACGGAAATCCCCCGGGGAAAGACGATAGATATCCGGCCTCGTTTTAAGGGCACCCAGGAATCCGGCCAGGCCCGCGGACTTATCCTGATCCACCAGGATCGCCCGGGCTGTCCAGGGGCTCTTTAAGAGCTCCTCCACCACCTTCATCCCCTCCGCCAGGAGCAGGCCTTCCCGGGAGCGATACCTATCCTTGGTCAGCCTCAACCAGAGGTTCTTTTGGTTCAACGACGGTTCTTTGAAATCGATTATGCCCTGAAGGCTCATCTGCCCTCTCCGATCTTCTCGGCAAACAGGTCGTACTCATCCGCCCCGACAATCCGGCAGGGGACAAGATCCCCGATCCTGGCGGGCTCATCCTTGAGATAGGTGAGGCCGTCGATCTCCGGGGCCTGTCTTGCGGCGCGGCCGACCAGGCCGTATCCTTCCAGATCGCTGATCCCCTCGATGAGCACCGTTTGCCTTGAATCTATCAGCCCCTGATTGATCGACCAGGAGATCTCCCTCTGGATTTCCATAAGTCGCCTCAAGCGAGATTCCTTCGTCCTTTCGGAAACCTGGCCAGGGAAAGACCAGGCCTGGGTATCTTCCTCTCGAGAATATTTAAACCCCCCGAGATGATCGAAGCGGGTCTCCTGGACAAAGGAGACAAGCTTAAGGAAGGCCTCCCTCGTTTCCCCGGGAAAGCCTACGATGATCGATGTTCTCAAGGCCATTTGCGGGACCGCCTCCCGAATCTCGCTGATAGATTTCCTGATCGCCTCCAGGTCCCCCTTTCTGTTCATCGCGGAAAGAATCCCGCCATCGATGTGCTGGAGGGGAAGGTCGAGATATTTGCAGATCTTTTCCTCCCGGGCGATGGTCTCAAGGATCTTTGAGGAAAGCCTTCCCGGATAGGTGTACATGATCCTGATCCATTCCGGCCCGTCGAGACGAACCAATTCGCCCAGCAGATCGTCTAAGGAAGGCCTCCCGGGAAGATCCAAACCATAGGCGGTGGTGTCCTGGGCAATGAGGATGATCTCCTTTACCCCCCGGGCAGCGAGTTTCGCCGCCTCTATAACCAAATCATCGACGGGCCGGCTCCGGGCCTCCCCCCGGATCTTGGGGATGGCGCAATAGGAGCAGTGATTGGAGCAGCCGTCGGCTATCTTGAGATAGGCGCTGTGGCCGGGGGTTAAAAGGAATCTCTCCTGGTTAGAGGTCATCAGGTAGGGACGATCACTCCCGCACACCACCCCTCCCCGGCCGGGGAGGGCAGTCAGGTTGCGCAGGTGTTTTCCGATGTTGATCACCTCATTGGTCCCCAGAAAGAGATCCACCTCGGGCATAAGGCCTGGCAAGGTTTCCCCGTAACGTTGGGGAAGGCAGCCCGTTACAATCAGGTGGCGGCATTGACCAAGGTGGGGCGATTTGTATCGGGCCAAGCCAAGAATCTCCTCGATAGATTCTTCCTTGGCCGGCAGAATGAACGAGCAGGTGTTGACAAGGATAAGTCCGGCCTCGGAGACCTCGGCGGTGATAGTATAGCCGGAGCGGATAATCTCCGCCGCCATCACCTCGGTATCGACCAGATTTTTGGGGCAACCGAGAGTTGAGATATAAACCTTTTCTCCCGTCACCCGGGGATCAGGCTTCATTTTGAAATCCTCCTGGCCAGAACCTTCCTCGGTTTTACCCCGTCCGCAGGCCCGACCACCCCCTCGGTCTCCATCTTTTCGATGATCCGGGCGGCCCGGTTGTATCCTATCTTCAAGTATCTCTGGACAAGGGAAATCGAGGCCTGGCCCAGTTCCGTGACCAGTTCGACCGCCTCGTCGTATTTTTCATCATACTCCTCCGGGGGCTTGTCCGTCTCCGGCGCCTCCTTATCAAATTCGGAAATGGACTGATCGTAAAGCGGTTTGGCCTGGCTTTTGATGAAACCGACGATCCGTTCGATCTCCTTGTCGGAAACATAAACCCCGTGAATCCTGGTCAGCCGGGAGGTGCCGGGCGGGATGAAGAGCATGTCGCCGGCTCCCAGCAGCTTCTCCGCGCCCGGCTGATCGAGAATGGTGCGGGAATCAACCTTCGATGAAACCTGGAAAGATATCCTGGTCGGAAAGTTGGCCTTAATCACCCCGGTGATTACGTCGACAGACGGCCTCTGAGTCGCCAGGATGAGATGGATACCGGCGGCCCTTGACATCTGGGCGAGCCGGGCTAAGGATTCCTCGACATGTCTCTGGGCCACCATCATCAAATCGGCCATCTCGTCAATTACGATCACAATGTAGGGAAGCCGGGCAAGGGGGTTTCTCTCCGGCTTCCCTCCGGAATCCCTCACCGCCGCTTCCCCTTCCTCCTGCCCGGTTTTCTCCCAGAGATCATCCAGGGTTTCCTGAATGGGCTTCCCCTTCGGCAGGGCCGTCTTCCCCTTGACGTAGAGATCGACGAGTTGATTGTACTGTTCGATCCCCTTGGCCCCTACCTCGCTTATGATCTTGTATCTCCTCTCCATCTCCCCTACCGCCCACTTCAGGGCCTGGGCCGCCTTCTTCGGATCGACGACAACCGGATGGAGAAGATGGGGAATCCCTTCATAAAGCGACAGCTCCAACCGCTTGGGATCGATCATAAGGAGCTTTGCCTCATCGGGCCTTGCCTTAAAGAGGATGCTGCAGACCATGGCGTTTAAGGCGACGCTTTTGCCGGAGCCGGTAGTTCCGGCAATGAGCAGATGGGGCATCCTGACGAGATCCGCGACAACGGGCGTCCCCACTATGTCAACCCCCAGGGCAACGGGCAATCTAAAGGAGGTCCCCTGAAAGGCCTCGCTCTTTAAGACATCTCTCAGTCTCACCGCTTCCCGCTCCGAGTTCGGGATCTCCAGCCCGATCACCGCCTTCCCCGGGATAGGGGCTATGATCCGGACACTCTGGGCCTTCAAGGCCAGGGCCATGTCATCGGAGAGGTTGGTGATCCGGTTGATCTTGATCCCCGGCGCCGGCTCGAGTTCATACATGGTAATCACCGGACCGGGCCTGATCTCGACGATCTTTCCCTCGACCCCGAAATTCTCGAGTTTTTTCTCCAGGGTCTTTGAATTGGCCAGAAGATTGTCCCGTTTGATCTTGACGTCCTTCTGATCCGAATCATCAAGCAGGCCCAGGCTAGGCAGATTGAACCTCCCCGATGGCGCCCCCTTTGCCGCCGGAGGCCCCGCCGGGCTTGGCGGCCCGGAGACAGGGGGTTCCTCCGCCAGGACGAGGGCGGGCGGGCCTTTATCTTCCCTTTTCCTCCTCTCAAGAGGTTTATCCTGTATTGTCCCTTTGAAAAAAGATTTCCAGGACGCAAGGGAGCTGCCGAAGAAGGCCCTGATAGACCGGGAAAAATACTCCCAGGTCGTAACCAGAGAAAGATCGGCCAGGAAAATGAGGGCAATAATCAAGACCACAAACAGGATAATATAGGTTCCCGTCAGCTTGAAATAGCTGTCCAGGAAAGGAACCAAAAAATACCCGACGAGCCCGCCTGTGGGAATGGCCTTATCCTGGTAGGTTATCTCCCGGACATGCAGGCCGATTAAGGAACAGCTGGAAATGATTATCCCCGCAAGCCCCGCCAGATAAGATCCGGCAAATACGAAGGACTCATCCCGGAACAATCTCAGGGCGGTGAAGATGAGAAAGCAGGGCAGGAGGAATGATCCGATCCCGAAGAGAAGGATCATCAGATCGGCGCTGTAAGAGCCGACCTTTCCAACCAGGTTATGCGAGGCCCTGTCATCGGTTAGAACGTGGCTCAGCGAAGGATCCCGGGGGTCGTACGAGATCAAGGCCATCAAAAGAAATACCGCCAGTGAAAGAAGGATGAACGCCAGAATCTCTCGAGATCTTTTTGAGCCAGGCCTTTTATCGCCCATTATTTCTCCCTTCCCCCCTGCCATCGAGCGCGGCTCAGTCCATGGCCGAGCCCGGCTTGCTTGCTGATTATCCAAGGTATTGCCCCTCAAGTCAACAATAAGATAAGCAAAATCCTCTTTGAAAATAATTGGCATTCCCAAATAAAAAGATGATACAGTGCCTCTATCTATATAGTATTGCTGAACACCAGAAAAGGGGCATTCTCGACGGAGGGCGATTAATGAAAGGTTTTCTTAAGAAGGGAGCAATTTCGGTCCTGATTATTGTGGCCGTCTTGGCGACTGTAGGCTTCTACAGCGAAAGACAGGTTTCGGCGGTTGACCGCACAACTTACAGAAATCTCAAGCTCTTTACCGAAGTGCTCGATATTATCGAAAAAAATTATGTCGACGAGGTCAAATCCCGTTCCCTGATCGAAGGGGCAATCAACGGGATGCTGAAGTCCCTTGATCCTCACAGCGTTTATCTTACCCCGGAGATGTACAAGGAACTCGAGGTGGATACAAGGGGAAAATTCGGGGGTGTGGGCATCGAGATAACCATCCTCAAGGACGTTTTGACCGTTGTCTCTCCTATCGAAGACACCCCGGCGTTTCTGGCCGGGATCAAAGCGGGGGATCAGATCGTCAGGATAGACGGGCAGAGCACCAAGGACATTACAATCATGGAGGCGGTGAAGAAGCTGCGGGGGCCGAGAGGGACCAGGGTTACCGTTTCCATCATGAGGGAAAACCTTACCGTCCCTCTGGAGATTACCCTCGCCAGGGCCGAAATCCGGGTAAAGAGCATCAGGACCAGGATCTATGACCAGAACTATGGCTACATCAGGATAGTTTCGTTCCAGGAAAGAACGGCGTCGGATTTGCGCAAGGCGATTCAGGATCTC
>JBBIJM010000009.1:0-43880 GCA_037445955.1 Syntrophobacterales bacterium | reverse complement strand
CGGCAGAGGGCGCCTCCCTCCCGGAGACCCTTGGCGATGCGCTCCACCGTTACCGCATTGCCGGTAACGACGGGGAAGTAGGTCGGGGTAATGAGCAGGGCTCTCATTCTCTTCTCCAAGTCCTCTCAACGAGTCTTGAGGGAGCCTATGAAATCGCCGATAACGGCGGTGACGGCGAGAGGTTTTTCCATAGGCATAAGATGGCCCACCCCGGGAAGAAGCAGATGGCTTCCCGCGGGGAAGCCTGCGGCAAGCCTTTTTAAATCGACATACCGGCCCTGGTCGCTTTCCCCCCCTTCCACAACCAGGACAGGACAGGTTATCCTGGGAACCACCTCCCAGGGATCATAGCGGATGCCGCCCATGAAGATAGCCGCCTCCATCTCCGGGGAGCAGGCCAACCTGACCGCCTGATCCTTCTCATTGAGGCCGTGGTTAAGATACAGGGCAAGGACCTCCTCATCCCAGCGGGAAAACACCGGATGATTTCTGAGATAGGTTTCCGCCTCGTTCCGGCTGCGCCAAACGCTCGTCCGCCTGATCGATTTGGCCGCCAGCGGGTGGTCCTCCACACGAAGATCCATCTGGTAGATCTCCCGGTGAAGGAATACCGGCTCGAGGAGAACCATCGCCGCGGGCTCGATCCCCAGAGCCCCGGCAGCGATGGCCAGGACCGTCCCGCCCATCGAATGGCCGACCAGAAAAGGCCTCGTTACCGCCAGCTCGTTTAAGAGCGCGGCGACATCCGAGGCCAGCACGTACCAATCCACCCCTCCCCGGTAAGGGTCCGCCGGGCGGTGATCGCAAAGATAGGGGGCGATGATTCGATGATTCGCCCCGAGTTCCCTCGCTACGGGATGCCACAACCAGGGCAAGAAACCGGTGGCGTGCAGAAGAACCAGCGGCGGCCCCTGGTCTTCGTAAAGGAGAAAGGAAAGCTCGCCCCCGCCGATCTTCTTCGTCAGAAAAACGGGCACAGAAGCGTCTACTTGCATGACTGACCCTTCATAACCGACTTCCCGCAATCAACTATCCTGATGAATACCCCCATCGGGCCGGAAACAGATCTCGGTCTTTTCCCAAACCATCGCCCCAATCACGGTGCCTATCCCATTGCACAATTCCGGCCTCCGATGCAAGGGGGTAATTGGGGCGGGCGGGTAATTGCAATTTTTCCATTTGGAAAATCAATGATCTTGAATTAAAATAGCAGACATCAAAACAAAGGAGGACCGGTATGGATCACAAAGACAGTCTCGTTAAGGACACCCGGGGCAAAGAGTTTCAGGCCAGAAGAGATTTCTTGAAGAAGTTTTCCGTCTTCACCGGAGGGGCCTGCCTTTCCCTGGCCCTGCCTTCGCTTAAGGCAACTCCCGCGGGCGCGCAAATCATCCCCCGGGACGATCCCCGGCTGCATACGGAACACTTCCATTATTCAGGCTCGACAGGCGAAATCCGGTCCTATCTGGCCAGACCGAAAGAGGGGGCAAGACTCCCCGGCATCCTCGTCATCCACGAAAACCGGGGTTTAAACCCCCATATCGAAGATGTTACCAGAAGGCTGGCCCTGGAAGGCTACCTGGCCTGCGCCCCCGACGCCCTGACCCCCCTGGGCGGCACCCCGGCGGATTGGGAAAAGGCCCCGGCCCTTATCCAGAGGCTGGATCCGCAGACGACCCTGGAGAATTACCAGGCCGCGATCAGATTCTTGAAAAACCACCCGAACTCGACGGGGAAGGTAGGCGTGGTGGGCTTCAGCTGGGGAGGGGCCATGGCCAACCGGATCGCCGCAGCCTCGCCGGATGTCCAGGCGGTGGTTCCCTATTACGGCAGGCAGCCCGCGGCGGAAGATGCCGCCCGGATAAAGGCGCCGCTCCTCTTCCATTACGCCTCCCAGGACGAGGCGATCAACAAGGGGATCGCCGCCTATGAAGAGGCGCTGAGAAGGGCCTCCGTCGATTTTCAGAGTTATATGTACGAAGGGACCCAGCACGCCTTCAACAACGACACCAACCCGGCCCGCTACAACCGAGAGGCGGCCCTGGTTGCCTGGCGGCGGACCCTTGCCTTCTTCAAGGAGAAATTGAGATAGCCCCCGCAGGGAGCCTCACCCGGGGCTTTTCCCGGAAATCACCTGGGAGGGGGCCTCAATCACCCTCCCAGGCAGCATCTCTTGAATTTTCTGCCGCTGCCGCAGGGGCAGGGATCGTTACGGCTGATCTTGGGGGTCGGACGGAAATTTTCCGCCGCGACAGGGGCGTTCTTTTCGTCGGCCATCTTTTGGTGCCAGAGAGAGGCCAGCTCCGAGACAAAGGGAAGGCAGGAGCGGAAGAACTCCCGCAGGCCGGCGCAGAGGTAATTCAACCCGGGCTCTCCCTCCGGCGTCCGGAGGATCCGGTCCTTGGGGCAGCCTCCGTAGCACATCTCGAGGACATCACACCTGAGGCAATAACGCGGCAGGCCCGTCCATTTCGCCTCGCCGAAGGCCCGCTGGGCCGGGCTTTCCAGTAAATCCACCAGGTCCGTCTCCAGAATGTTCCCCAGGCGATGCCTCTCATCGACAAAATGGTCACAGCAATAGAAGTCGCCGTTGTGCTCCACCACTGGCACATCCCCGCAGGTCTTCCGAAAGACGCACAGGGCCGGCCCCTGACCGAGGGCACCCCGGGCGACCTCTTCGAAGATATCCACCTTAACCTTCCCGATATCGAGCCTCTTCCATTCGGCGAAGATCACGGAAAGAAACCGCCCCAGGGCCTCGGCGGGCACACTCCGGGGGCTCGCCCCGGAGGCTTCCCGGGGATCCGGCTCGACCAGCGGGAGAAAGGTAATCGATTCCGCCCCGATCTCCTTGAAGAACCGGTAAACATCAAGCGGGTACAACGAGTTGTCCCGGTGGATCACGCAGAGGATCTCGCAGGGGATCCGGTATCTCCGCAAGAGCTCATAGCCCTGTCTTACCAGACCGTAGGACGGGTCATGTCCCCTGCCTCGCCGGAATCGGTCGTGAAGATCCTCCGGCCCGTCCAGGCTAATCCCCACGGCAAAACCCTCTCCGGCAAAAAAACGGCACCAGTCCTCGTCGATAAGGGTGCCGTTGGTCTGGATGCCGTTTGCTATCCGTTTCCCTTTTGGATTGTGCCTCCGCTCCAGGGAGACCACCTCCCGGAAGTAATCGAGCCCCAGCAGCGTCGGTTCCCCTCCGTGCCAGGAGAACCGGACCACCTGGTCGGAGGCGGCCTCGATCTGCCGGCTGATATAGGCCTCAAGGACATCCGGGGACATCGCCAGGGAGTCCCGCCCGGGATAAAGGCCCGCCTTTTTCGAATAATAGCAGTAATGGCAGGCCAGGTTACAGGTGGCTCCTATAGGTTTTGCAAACACCTGAAACGATCGAGAAGCTCCGATCATAACCCCCTCAAAATTAGCGCCGGAGGCGCGGGCCTCAGGCGCCGATGGTCGATATTAAAGATATATAGCAGAAATCGGCCGGATTCGGCAATAAAGAGTAGGGTCGTGTTCATTATTCCCCATTCATTATTCCCATTGACAATGGGAGAGAAGTCTTTAGAATGTCGCACCAATAAGGTTTCACCGGGGAAGTAATCCTGAAGTAATTTGGTGCAAAAAAGGGGGATTTTCGGAGATCAAAGGGGGGGTACGGGAGAGGTAAAAATCCTCCCATCCATTTGATATTGCCAAGGGTGTTAATGCTGTCGCTGTCTTGCCGGTCCTGCCCGGTTAGGACTTAAAATCCCTCGGTCCTCGAGGCTCTGCGGGTTCGATTCCCGCCCCAGGCACCAGAGAATCCGCGGAAAATCAGCGAGGAAAAACCTGTCGGAAGTGCAGATAAAAAAATGATGATCGATTTTCGCCAAGAGCTCAATGCGGAACAGTTGAAGGTAGTAATGGCACCGGGCGGCCCGCTGCTGGTCATCGCCGGCGCCGGCAGCGGCAAGACGAGGACCCTGACCTATCGGGTGGCGAGGCTCCTGGCTACGGGGACAAGGCCTGAGGAGATTCTCCTGGCCACCTTTACCAACAAGGCCGCCTCAAGTATGCTCGCCCGGGTGCGCGAGCTGGTGACGGGAAACATCGAGACCCTCTGGGGGGGCACGTTCCATCATATATGCCACCGGATCCTCCGGGCAAACGCCGTCCAAGCCGGTCTCAGGCCGGGATTTTCCATCCTCGACAGCGAGGATGCCCGCCAGCTCATCAACTCCGCTTCCTCCGAACTGGGGGTAACCGGCCTGAAAGATTCCTTTCCCCGGGCCAATGTGCTCATCGATATGATCAACCTCTCGGTGAAAACGGAAAGACCCCTGGAGGAGATCGTCGATGAAAGGTATCCCCTCTTCATGAAGAGGCTAAAGGAGATCGAGCAGATCGCCGCGGCTTACCGGGCAAAAAAGACGGAGCAAAACCTCGTCGATTTCGAGGATCTTTTAATCAAATGCCGGGACGTCCTGAGGAGGATGCCCGAGGTGGCCGGTCACTATGCGAACCGCTTCTCTCATATCCTGGTGGACGAATATCAGGACACCGACCGGATCCAGGCGGAGATTGTCGATATCCTGGCCTCCCGGCACCGCAACGTCATGGTGGTGGGCGACGATTCCCAGAGCATCTATGCCTTTCGCGGGGCCAATTACGCCAACATCACCGAGTTCCCCCGGCGTTACCCGGACTGCCGGATATTTAAACTCGAGACCAATTATAGAAGCACCCCGGAGATCCTGAAGCTCGCCAACATATGTATCAGAAACAACGAAAACCAGTTCGAAAAGAACCTGAAGTCGGTCCGGGGCAAGGGTGTCAAGCCGGCGGTAGTCGTGGCGAGGGATGTAAGCCAGCAGGCCAACTTCGTCTCCCAGCGGATCGGCGAACTGATCAAAAGCGGCCTTCCCCTTTCGGAGATGGCCGTTCTCTACCGGGCCCACTTCCACTCGATGGAGCTCCAGATGGAACTCACCCGCCGGGGGATCCCTTTTTTGATCCGGTCGGGGATCAGGTTTTTCGAACAGGCCCACATCAAGGATCTGGTGTCGTTTCTCAAGATCTTCGCCAATCCTTACGACGAGACCGCCTGGAAAAGAATCCTCGGCATGTACGATAAGATCGGGCCGAAGACCGCCGACAGGATCTTCAGATTTCTCAAACAGGCGGATCCGGTAAAATCAGCTCTAACTGACGGTTTCCTCAAAAGCGCCCCCAAAGGGGCCACCCCCGGGCTGCTTCGCTTACAGGCCACCCTGAAATCGATCGCCGGGGAAATCGCGGGAAAGCCCGTTGCGGAAATGATTGAGGAAATCCTTAATCACGGCTACCGGACCTTGCTTGCCGAGAGATACAGCGACGGGGCCTCCCGGGAGGAAGATCTGAGGCATCTGGCTAATTTTTCGTCTAAATTCAAAGATTTGCATGAGTTTTTAAACGAACTGTCCCTCCTGGGCAACCTGGATGCAGAGGAGGGGCCGAAGAAGGAATGGGAAGAGGAAAACGACAACCGGCTGATCTTGAGTACCGTTCATCAGGCTAAAGGGCTGGAATGGTCGGTGGTCTTTGTCATCTGGTGCGCCGAAGGGATGCTCCCCTTGAGCCGGGCCTTGAAGGATCCCGGCGGGGAAGAAGAGGAGAGGAGGCTGTTTTACGTCGCCGCAACCCGGGCCAAGGATCAGCTCTACCTCGCCTATCCCCGGCTTAATTACGGCAGGAACGCGGGGTTTGCCAACAACCTCCCCTCCCGTTTTATCAGCGAACTTGGCGCCCCTTTCCGAAGAAGCGAATGCCCCTTTGATCAATGGGTTCTTTATGATAACTTCTAAGCGGGTATTTCCCGGTGACGGGAAAAGAGTTGAAAGGAGGAGACCATGAAGGTTCTAGGTGTTCTAGGGAGCCCCAGGCTGGGCGGAAACAGCGACCTGCTTTTGGATCGGGCCTTGGCCGGGGCCGGCGAGGCCGGGGCGGAGACGGAAAAGATCGCCCTGGTCAAAATGAAAATCTCCGGCTGCCTGGATTGCGGCAAATGCAACGAGGCGGGGATCTGCGCTCTGGAAGACGACATGGCCGAGGTGAAGGAGAAGTTCCTCGAGGCCGACGCGGTCATCCAAAGCTGTCCCGTCTATTTCTGGACGATGACCGCCCAGATGAAGGCCTACCTGGACCGCTGGTGCGTCTTCTACGACGCCAAATGGCGCCTCCACAAGTTCCTCTCTCCCCGGCTTAAGGGCAAGAGGATCGGCCTGATCACGGTCTGCGCCGATCCCAACGTTGCCACCGCCGATCCGATCGTTTACAGTTTCAAGACCACCTGCCAGTTCAGCGGGTTTGACTGGCTGGGGGCGATCGGGGTTTCCGCGGCGGCCAGAGGCGAGGTGGGCAAGAACGACAAGGCCCTGAGGGAGGCCTACGAATTCGGGTTGCAGGCGGGCAATGGGCGGCGATGAGCTCAAAGGAAACGGTGCCCGACAAGGGAGTAAGATGACGGAGGATAAGGGTTCCGGAGAGAATAAAGAACGGATCATCGAGATCGCCGGGCTCCACAAGTGGTTTGGCGATCTCCACGTGCTAAACGACATCAGCCTCCAGGTGAACCGAGGGGAGAGGATCGTCATCTGCGGGCCTTCGGGATCGGGGAAATCCACCCTGATCCGGTGCCTAAACGGCCTCGAGCGGCACGACCGCGGGAAGATCGTCATCGACGGCATCGACCTGGGTGAAGATCACAGGCAGCTCGCCCGGGTTCGGGAAGAGGTGGGCATGGTTTTCCAGCATTTCAACCTCTTTTCTCACTTAAAGATCATCGACAACCTGACCCTGGGTCCCCGCCGGGTAAGAAAGGCCTCCAAAAAGGAGGCGGAGGAAACGGCCCGGTATTACCTGGAAAAGATCCGGATCGCCGATAAGGCCCTGAAGTATCCCGGAGAACTCTCCGGCGGCCAGCAGCAGCGGGTGGCCATCGCCCGGAGTCTCTGTATGAAGCCCAAGGTGCTGCTTTTCGACGAACCTACCTCCGCGTTGGATCCGGAGATGGTGAAGGAGGTTCTCGAGGTAATGATCGAGCTGGCCCGGGAGGGGATGACGATGCTCGTCGTTTCCCATGAAATGGGATTTGCCAGAAGCGTGGCCCACCGGGTGCTGTTAATGGA
The DNA here is from genome assembly GCA_037445955.1 of Syntrophobacterales bacterium. Lineage (GTDB taxonomy): Bacteria > Desulfobacterota > Syntrophia > Syntrophales > CAMTWB01 > JBBIJM01. The sequence continues at coordinate 36,729 of JBBIJM010000009.1, read as the reverse complement.
TTTCGGCCGGATCGTCGAAGAAAACACCCCGGAGGAATTCTTTAACAATCCCCGGCACGAGAGGACCAGGCTTTTCTTAAGCCAGATCCTCTACTGATTCCCAAGGAGACCGCAATTGAACGGAGAGCCGCCCCGCCTTGACGGCAGAAAGCCGCTTATCGCCCTCGTCGGCCGGCCTAACGTAGGCAAGTCCACCCTGTTCAACCGGCTCGCGGAGAAAAAGAAGGCCATCGTCATCGACGAACCCGGCGCCACCCGGGATCGGAACTACTCAGACGGAAGCTGGTTCGACCGGCCCTTCCTCCTGGTGGACACCGGCGGCTTCGAACCCTCCTCCCAGGAGACCATCCTTATTCAGATGCGCAGGCAGACCACCCTGGCCATGGAAGAGGCCGACATCATCCTCTTTATCATGGACGGAAGACAGGGGCTCCTGCCGGCGGACGAAGAGATCGCCCGGCTGCTTCACGGAATCCCCAAACCGGTCTTTTACGCGGTAAATAAACTTGATGCCCCGAAGCACCTGGACAGCCTGGCGGAATTCTACCGTCTGGGGGTCGAGCTCTTCCCGGTCTCCGCCCAGCAGGGCCTGGGGATTGACGAGCTTATGGACCGGATCGCCGAACTCCTGCCCCAGGGCGTCCCGGACGGGGAGGAAGATGCGGGCATCAAAATCGCCGTTATCGGCAAGCCGAACGTAGGCAAGTCTTCCCTGGTAAACCGGTTTCTGGGCTGCGAAAGGGCCATTGTAAACCCCCTGCCCGGGACAACCCGGGATCCCCTGGATACGCCTTTGGAGCGGGAGGGGAAAAAATACCTGCTAATCGACACCGCGGGCATAAGAAGAAAGGGCCGGGTCAGCCTGACCTTGGAAAAATATTCCGTGATCCAGGCCATCAAGGCCATCGACCGGGCCGAGGTCGCCCTGCTCCTCATCGACGGGGTCGAGGGGATGACCGAGCAGGACACGAAGATCGCCGGGCTTGCCGTGGAGAAGGGCAAGGCAATCATCATCGTGGTCAACAAATGGGACCTGGTGGAAAAGGATAATGATACCGTCGGCAAATACGTAAAGGACATCAAGGACAAGGCGAAATTCCTGGATTTTGCCCCGATCATTTTCATCTCCGCCGCAACGGGCCAGAGGGTGGTCAAGATACTCGATCTGGTCGAGGCGGTTTATCTCGAGTACACCAAAAAGGTGAATACCTCGGAACTAAACCGGGCCATCTTGGAAATTGTCGAAAAACACCCCCCTCCCCGGGTCGCCTCCCGCAAACAGAAGCTCATCTATGCCACCCAGGTGGGGATCAAACCCCCGACATTTCTCTTCTTCGTCCGGGACCCCCGGGGGATCCACTTCTCCTACGAGCGGTTTTTGATCAATCAGTTCCGCGAGGCCTTCGGCTTCAAGCGGGTGCCGATCCGGATTTACTTCCGCAAGAAATAGCCCCGGGTCCCGGGAAAAATCAGTTACTCATTTCGACAGTGTCCAGGTCATTTCGAAGAAATCTATTGACTTTCTTTGCCGATTATTCTTTTATGAGGGCACGGGCGCCGCAAGGCTCAATAGGGAATCCCGTGAGATTCGGGAACGGTCCCGCCGCTGTGACCGGGGATGAAGGCCGAGAGTGCCACTGTCTTTTTTAGATGGGAAGGCAGGCCGAAGCAACAAACCGGAAGTCAGAAGACCTGCCCGAAGTAAGCCGCTTAAGCGGGGTCGCAGGCGACCTCGCCTGCCCTCCCGGGGAGGAGGGACGGCGGCAACCTTTGAGGGTGAAGGAAACAGGGTGCAATCCTCATGGCCGAAATGGGTCATGGGGATTTTTTTTGGGAAGGGAAACGGATGGTAACCTTGGTATTAGGCGGGGCAAGGAGCGGGAAGAGCAGCTTTGCCCTGGCGGAGGCCGCAAGACTCGAGGGCCGGAAGGCCTTTATCGCTCCGGCGGTTTCCTGCGACCGGGAAATGGAGGAGCGGATTGCCAAACACCGAAACGAAAGATCGCCCCTCTTTACAACCTTTGAAGAGCCCTATGGACTAGCCGGGCTCCTGGAGAAGATCAGGGGGGATTATCCCATTGTCCTTATCGACTGCCTCACCGTCTGGCTGGGCAATCTCCTGGTCCGGGGCGACGACCCCGTAAGGGAGACGGAGCCATTCCTTTCGGTCATAGAAGAAACGGAAAGCAGGCTTTTCATTGTGGCAAACGAGGTCGGCTTGGGAATCGTCCCGGATAATCCCCTGGGAAGGCGGTTTCGGGATCTGGCCGGATCGTTGAACCGGGCCGTGGCCGACCGGGCCGATCGGGTGTATCTGGTTGCCGCGGGCATCCCCCTGAAAATAAAATAAGGAGTGCTCATGAAATTACTTGAGAAAACCATTGCCGCGATAAAAACCCCGAATAAACGCTGGGAAGAAACCGCCCAACTTCATCTGGATAACCTCACCAAACCGCCGGGTTCCCTGGGACGGATCGAGGAGTTCGCCCGGAGGCTCATCACCATCGCCGGAGGGGTGCCTTCCCTCCCCCTGAAAAAGGCGGTCTTTGTCTTTGCCGGCGACCACGGCGTAGCCGCCGAGGAGGTTTCCGCCTATCCGAAAGAGGTTACCGCCCAGATGGTCCTGAATTTTCTCCGGGGTGGCGCCGGGATCAACGTGCTCGCCCGTCACGTGGGGGCCGAGGTGATCGTAGTCGATATCGGCGTGGATCACGACTTTGGAGACCTCCCCGGCATGGTCAACAAAAAGGTCCTGCGGGGAACGGCCAATTTCTCAAAAGGGCCGGCGATGACGAAAGAACAGGCTGTCCGTTGTCTCGAGGCGGGGATCGAACTGGCCCAGGGATACGCCCGGGGGGGTTTTGCCCTGCTGGCAACGGGGGACATGGGAATAGGCAATACCACCCCGTCGAGCGCCATCGCCGCGGTGCTCACCGGCCGGCCGGTTTTGGAGGTGACGGGCCGGGGAACGGGGATTACCCCGGCGGCCCTGGCGCACAAGGTCCAGGTGATTACCCAAGGAATAGAGAAAAACAGACCCCGGCCGGAGGATCCCCTCGATGTCCTGGCCAAGGTAGGGGGGGCGGAGATCGGCGGGATAGCCGGGCTGATCCTGGGGGCAGCTGCCGCCGGACTGCCGGTGGCGGTGGACGGATTCATCTCTACCGCCGGGGCCTTGATCGCCCGGGGCCTCTCCCCCAGAGTCACCGATTATCTCTTCGCCGCCCATAATTCCGTCGAGATCGGCCACCGGGCGATGCTCGATAAATTGGGTCTGAGGCCTGTTTTCGACCTCGATCTAAGGCTTGGCGAGGGAACCGGGGCGGCGCTTGCCATGAACGTAATCGAGGCGGGGCTTAAAATCTATAAAGAGATGGCCACCTTCGGCGAGGCCGGGGTCGCAGTCGCCAAGGATGGTTGAAGATGCTCTCGGTGCTTCTGGCCCTCCAGTTCCTCACCATTTTGCCCATCAGGATAAAGGGCGCCGTATCACCGGATGATCTGGCAAGGTCCGCCGCCTGCTTTCCCCTGGCCGGGGCGATTCAGGGAGGAGCGGGGGCCGTTTGCGCCTGGCTTTTGAGCCTGGTCCTTCCCGTCGAGGTTGTCGCCCTCGTTACGCTGCTTGTCCTGGTTGCGATTATCGGGGGATTCCATTTAGACGGGCTTGCCGATACCCTCGATGCCCTGGCGGTGAAATCCTCCCCCGATAAGGAGGCCGATCAAACGAGGCGACTTCAGGTTATGAAAGACGGGGCGGTTGGCCCCCTGGGGGCGGCAGGGATAGCCCTGGTGCTCCTGTTCAAATACGTTCTCTTCGCCGAAATCCTGGCCGCGTCCCTCCCGGTCTTTGGGGCGCTTTTGATCCTGATGGGGGCCTCGGCCAAGTGGGCGGTTACCGCGGGGATCTATCACGGCAAACCGGCGAGAAACGAGGGGCTCGGCCGGATCTTTCTCGGCGAAGGAAGGGGCCGGATGTTCCTCGTCTCTTCCCTCGTAACCGGCGGGATTTTTCTTCTGGTTTCCTTGCCCTTAAAATGGGCCTGTTCCGCAGAGATTTTTGTTCTGCCGCTGATCTATCCGCTCGTCTATCTCTTCGTCCGGGGGGCGGTCGCTCTCTTTATCGCCCGGTTCGGCGGCCTGACCGGGGACGGCTTCGGGGCGATCAACGAAATTTCCGAAATCATCTTTTTGCTATCAGGGGTCATATGGCTACAACCCTCTATCTCATAAGACACGGCTCGACCGCGGGGGACGAGGAGATGCGCTACAAGGGCAGCATCGATGTCCCCCTCTCGGATAAGGGCCGCGGACAGATCGCCCGGACCTCTTTGACCCTGGAGAGGCTTCTGGCCCGCCGGGCGCGGGCGAATAATAACTCAAGCGGCCTGGCCGCGGTCTATTCCTCGCCCCTCAGCCGGGCGCGGGAAACGGCCGGTATTGTCGCCTTGCCTTTCGGCCTGGAACCGGTGATGATCCCCGCTTTCCGGGAACGCTGTTTCGGCCGCTGGGAGGGCCTCACCTTCGACGAGATCGCCCGGCGCTATCCCGAAGAGTTTTCCGCCTGGGTAGAGGATCCCCTTGACTCAAGGCCCCAGGGAGGGGAGAGCACCCGGGAGGTGGCGGCCCGCCTGGAGCCTGCCCTGGAGAATATCCTGGCCCGCCATGAAAACGAAAACATCGTGATTGCGGCCCACGGCGGGGTCAACCGGGTGATTCTCTGTCTTTTTCTGGGAATCCCCCTTACCAATATCTTTCGCCTCGAGCAGGATCACGGGGCGATCAATATCGTGGAATTTCACCAACGTTACCCGGTGATCAAGGGACTTAATCTCGTTTCCGGGGAAGATTATGGCTAGATGCTTGATGATTCAGGGGACCGGGTCCGGGGCGGGCAAGAGCCTGATCGCAGCCGCCCTCTGCCGAATCCTCTCCGATCTGGGGTATGATGTGGCGCCCTTCAAGGCCCAGAACATGGCCTTAAACTCGTTCATCACGAAAGAGGGCGGGGAGATCGGCCGGGCCCAGGCCCTCCAGGCCGAGGCCGCCCGGATCGAACCCACGGTGGACATGAACCCGATCCTCCTTAAGGCCTCAGGAGAAATGGGCTCCCAGGTGATCATCCAGGGGCGAATCCACGGTTCGATGAAGGCGAAGGACTACTACGCCATTCACCGGGATCTCCGGCTTAAGGTGAGGGAGTCCTTTGACCGACTGGCCTCCCGGTTTGACGTGGTCATCCTGGAAGGGGCCGGGTCCCCCGCGGAGATCAACCTCCTCAAGGTGGATCTGGTGAATATGGCGATGGCCCGGGAGGCGAAGGCCCCGGTCATCCTCGTGGGGGACATAGACAAGGGAGGGGTCTTTGCCTCCCTTCTGGGTACGATAAAGCTCCTGGGGAGACAGGCCGGGCCGATCAAGGGCCTAATCATCAACAAGTTCCGGGGGGACCGGGACATCCTCGACCCGGGGCTCGCCCAGATCGAAGAGAAGACCCGACGCCCGGTTCTGGGGGTGATCCCCTACTTCTCCCACCTGAATCTTCCCGAAGAAGACTCTCTATCCCTGGCCTGTCAGCGGTGGACACCTCCCGGGGCGTCGGAAAACGAAACGGTGCGGGTGGTGGTTGTGCGGCTCCCGTACCTTTCCAACTTCACCGACTTCGATCCCCTCCTTGCCGAAGACGACGTGGAGTTGATCTATTCGGCCAACCGCTCCGACCTGGCCACCGCCGATTTGATTATCCTGCCGGGGACGAAAAAGACCGCCTGCGATCTGGCGTATCTGAGGCTGCGGGGCCTGGATGAAGCTCTCCTGCGGGCCGTCGGACGGGGCGTCGGCCTGATTGGGATCTGCGGCGGCTTTCAGATGATGGGAAGGAAGATCTTTGATCCCGCGGGTGTCGAGAGCGAGAATAAAGAGGTGGAAGGCTTGGGGATCCTGGAGGTGGAATCGGTCTTTCAGAAGGTTAAGATCACCTCCCGGTGCGAGGGCCGGATCCTCGATCCCGAGGCCTTCGGACTGGCCGAAGGGGGTCTGGTCACGGGTTACGAGATTCATATGGGGACAAGCACCGGAGACCTGGGGCTCTTCGAGCTGACGAGACTCTCCGAGGGAGAAGCCATACGTCACCGGGACGGCTCCCGGTCGGGGAATGCCTGGGGAACCTATCTCCACGGGATCTTCGAAAACGATTTCCTAAGAAGGGCGATCATCAACCAGGCCAGAAGTAACAAGGGCCTGCCCCCGCTTAAGAAGGGGACTGATTACCGGGAATTGAAGGAGCGCTCGATAGAGACGCTGGCCCGGCTGGTTAGGGAAAACGTCAACCTGGAATCGGTGCTCAAGATCATGAAATTATGAACGAGATCGGCGAATTTGCCCTTTTTTCTCTTCCCCTTGCCATTCTCCTTTCGGCCTTTCTCCTGGATCTGGCCATTGGGGATCCCAGATTTCTGCCTCATCCGGTGAGGTTCATGGGCGCCTTGATCGAAAATATGGAAACGCAACTGCGGGGTCAGGTCAAAGGCCCCCGGGGGGAGCGGTTGGCGGGGGCGGTCCTGGCCTTTTCGGTTCCGGCGGTAAGCCTGCTTGTCACCCTCTTGATCTTGCAGATCCTAAACCGGATAGCGGTGGCATTCTCCAGCCCCTTCGTCTTGGTCATCGTCGGTTTGATTTTGGTTTATCTAGTCTCAACGACGCTGGCCTTAAGGGATTTGATAGCGGCGTCCCGGCGGATTTCCGGGCTTCTTGAGGAACGGCGGATCGCCGAGGCGCGAGTCGAACTCTCTTTCGTGGTCGGCCGGGACACCGAGGGACTCTCGGCGGACGAGATCAGGAAGGCGATCCTTGAGACCCTGGCGGAAAACCTCTCGGACGGGGTTATCGCCCCCCTGTTTTATCTTGCCCTGGGGGGCCTGCCCCTGGCCCTGGCCTACAAGGCCATAAATACCCTGGATTCGATGGTGGGCTACAAGAATCAAAGGTACCGCCACTTCGGGTGGGCGTCGGCCCGGCTCGACGATCTGGCGAATTATCTCCCCGCGAGGATTACCGGGCTCCTGCTGGTTATGGCCTCTGGTTTTGCCCTGGCGAGCCCGAGGGTCATGGCCCGGGCCTTTCGGACCATGAGGAGCGACGGGAAGAGACACGCAAGCCCCAATGCGGGCCTCCCCGAGGCGGCCCTGGCCGGGGCGCTGGGGGTCCGTATCGGCGGCCCGGCCTGCTACGGAGGGATCCGGATGGAGAAACCCTATCTGGGCCGGGAAGAGACCAACGACTACAGGTCGGCGGTGGTCAGGGCCGAGGGGCTGGTTATTCTGGCGGCCTCTTTCGGCCTGGCCTCCTCGGCCTTCGTCCTTTACTTGAGGAGCGCCTCATGAAGAGGGATACGGCGCCGGGGATCCACGGCGGGAACGTTTACCGCTTAAGCGAAGAGCTCTCTTATCCCCTGGAGAGGATCTTGGACTTCAGCGCCTCGATAAACCCCCTGGGACCGCCGCCCGGGGTTCTGGCGGCGCTTGGGGAAGAGGCCGCCCTGCGGATCCGCCACTATCCCGACCCGGAGGCAAGGGAACTGGTGTCCCTCCTGGCCGGAAAACACGGGATCGACGAGGATTCCCTCCTCGTAGGCAACGGAAGCACCGAGCTCATCTATCTCGTTATGAGGGCCTTGAAACCCCGGCGGCTTGTCGTTTTGGCCCCGACCTACTCGGAATATGAACGGGCCTTCCGGGGGCTTTCGGGAAGGGAGGAATCGTCAGCCCCGGTCTTGCGCCTCCCCCTGTCCCCGGAGGAATCGTTCGCCCCGGACGCCGGGGCCTTCTCAAAGGTTCTCTCGGGTCCAGGGGAAGCAGCCGCCGGTGATCTTATCTGCCTTTGCAACCCGAACAATCCCACCGGAGGCTGTCTTGAGAAATCCGGGGTAATAAAAATCGCCGAAGCAGCCAGGGAGAGAGGAATCTACTTGGCAGTGGACGAGTCGTACGCCGATTTCCTCCCCGCCGACATCTCGGTGATGGGGGAGACAAGGCAAAATCCCTTCCTGATTGTCCTGCGTTCTCTGACCAAGTTCTACGGGCTTCCCGGTCTCCGGATCGGCTTCGGGGTCTTCCCCCGCCCCCTTCTTCCCGCCCTGAGGCGGCTGAAAGAACCCTGGTCGACAAACGCCCTGGCCCAGATGGCGGGCGTAATCGCCCTCAAGGACGGCGCTTATCGAAGAGAGACGGCCGAAATCATCACCTTGGGGAAGGATGCCCTTTACCGGGGTCTTATCGCTTTGGGAATGAGAGTCTTCCCCTCGGCTGTTAATTTTTTCCTGATCCAAACCACCCGGGCGCCCCTTATCGCCGCCGGACTCAGGCAAAAGGGGATCTTGGTCCGATCGTGCGCCGATTTCGCCGGGCTTGACGAAACCTATCTCCGGATTGCGGTAAGATCCAAAGGAGAAAACGAGATCCTCATGAAGGAGATGGAAGGGTTATGCCGGGGATAATGATTGCAGGCACCCACAGCGGCTGTGGGAAAACGACGGTTACCCTGGGGATCCTTGCCGCCCTGAAAAGAAGGGGTCTTGAGATTCAGGCCTTCAAGACCGGCCCGGACTTTATCGACACCGGCCTGATGGGGGCGATAACCGGCCGTCCCGCCCGGAACCTCGACCTGTGGATGTGCCGGGGGGATTACGTTCTTGACTGTTTTACCGGCAGCGCCCTGGGGGCGGATCTGGCGGTGGTCGAAGGGGTCATGGGCCTCTATGACGGAGAGGCCGGGAGCGCCGCTTTGGCGTCTTTCCTTGGGATTCCGGTAATCCTGGTCGTCGATGCCTATGGGCTGGCGGAAAGCGCCGGGGCGATAGCGCAGGGCTACGCGGCCTACGAACCTCCGGGAGGATTCAATTACCCGAAACCCGTCATCGCCGGGGTCGTCTTCAACCGGGTGGGCTCGCCGGAACATTTCGCCCGGCTGAAGCGGGCCGTCAAGGACCTCCCGGTTTTCGGCTATCTTCCCCGGGATAGGGATTTTTCCATCCCCGAGCGTTATCTGGGGCTTACCGTTGCCGAGGAAGAGCCCCTCGGAGCGGAGATGATCGCCTGCCTTGCCGCCGCGGTTGCGGAATACCTGGATCTCGAGGGGATAGTCGGGCTTGCCTCAGGCGGAACCAAAAAACCCGTAACCCGCCGGGCGGGGGCAAGGGAAGAGGGGAGCAGGGCCGGGGCCTGCCCCGGCGGACCTCCCGCGGGGATGAAGACCGCAGGTCCCGTCAAAATTGCCTATTTCTACGACCGGGCCTTTTCGTTCTACTACGAAGACAACCTATCGCTCCTCAAGGCGGCCGGGGCCGACCTGATTCCCTTCAGTCCCCTTGAGCAAGACTCCCTGCCCCGGGGAATCTCCGGCCTCTACCTGGGCGGCGGCTATCCCGAGCTCTCTGCGAGGCGCCTTACGAAGAGAGAAAAACTTCTCGCCGAGATCCGCCGCCTTGCCGAAGGGGGCTTGGCGATCTATGCGGAATGCGGGGGGCTCATCTACCTGTCCCAGGGCATTTTCGACCTCGCCGGGGAATTCCATCCCCTGGCCGGGGTCCTTCCCTTCGCCACCCGGATGAGCAACAGACTGATCCGGCTTGGCTACCGCGAGGTCACCCTGAAGGAGGACTGTCTTTTGGGCGAAAGGGGACAGAGGCTCCGGGGCCACGAATACCACTATTCGGAGATCGACCGGGAAGGGGCAGGAGAGGGGAATCTGAGATACATCTATCAGGTCGCCGGCAAAAACGGACAGGCCGGAGCGGACGAAGGCTATCTTAAACGAAACGTCCTTGCCTCGTACATCCACGTCCATTTCGGCAGTTCGCCTCAGGCGGCGGCCCATTTTGTAAGAAAGGTACGGCTATCCCCATGGAAAACATAATCCTGATCGGACACGGCAGCCCCCGGAAAGAGGCTAACGATTACGACCTCGTGGGCCGCCTGGTCCACCAGGCCCTGCACCCGGCCTGCCCGGACAATTGCGTCCAGGTTGCCTATCTGCAGTACGGCAGTCCCTCCCTTTCCGAGGCGATCGAGCGGTGCGTCGCCGCGGGGGCAAGGAGCATAGTAATCCACCCTTACTTCCTTGCCTCCGGGGTTCATGTGACCAGAGACATCCCCGCCTTGATCGCCGAGGCCGTCTCCGGCAACCGGGAAGTCCGGTTCGTATATACCGAACCCCTGGGAATCCATAAGAAGATCATCGACGTGGTGATCGAGCGGATCGAAGTCGCCCGGGGGTTGCCCCCGGGGGGGATAGAGGCCAAGAGCTTCGCCTTGATCGAAGGGGAGACGGACCTGTCGGGTCTTGCCCCTTGTGAACTGCCCCTCGTGCGCCGGGTGATCCACGCCACCGGGGACTTTTCCTTCCGGGATACCCTGGTCTTCCACCCTGAGGCCGTTAAGCGGGGGATAGAGTCGGTCCGCTCAGGCGGGGATATCGTCACCGACGTAGAGATGGTCCGGGCCGGGATCAGCGAGAGGCTTCTCGCCCCGTTCGGAGGGAAGGTGGTCTGCCGCCTGCCTAAGGAAGAGGGGCGATTAAACGGGGCGGAGACCCGCTCGGAGGCAGGCATCGAGACGGCCCTCAGAGAAAACGGCAACATCGGTATCGTGGCCGTCGGCAATGCCCCGACGGCCCTTTTTAAGGTTATTTCCCTTCTTAACGAAAACCCATCCCCCAAACCCCTGGTGATCGGGGTGCCCGTGGGCTTTGTCCGGGCCCTCGAGGCGAAGGCCCTCCTTGCCAAACAGGCCTTCCCCTTTATAACGAATCTCGACCGGAAAGGCGGCTCGCCGGTGGCGGCGGCCCTGGTCAACGGAATTCTGAAAATGGCGGGAGAAAAACCATGAAGATTAACATGAAGATTAAAAGGTATGGCAGATTGGTGGCAATCTCGACCCTGATCCCGGCGGCCTTGCTCACCCAGCCGGAAGAGGCCCGGGCGATGCACATTTCCGAGGGGATTCTTCCCTTGCCCTGGGCCCTTTTCTGGTACCTGGCAACTCTGCCCTTCTTCGCCTTTGGCTTAAAGCGGCTCAAAGAAATCGCCAGGGAGGAACTTTCGGTAAAACCGCTGCTGGGTCTCATGGCGGCGGTGGTTTTCATCATTTCCCTCCTCCCGGTGCCGGTGCCGACGGCGGGCACCTGTTCCCATCCCTGCGGAACGGGGATCTCGGGGATCATTCTCGGTCCTTTCTTAAGCGTCGTGGTTGCCGCAGCGGCGCTTTTCATCCAGGCCCTCCTCCTGGCCCACGGGGGGCTCACCACCCTCGGGGCAAACGTCTTTGCCATGGGGGTAGTCGGCTCCCTCACCGGCTATCTGACCTTCCGGGGGCTCCGGGCCCTCCGGGCAAATCTCGCCTTCGCCGGATTTGCCGCCGGGCTTCTTGCCGATTGGGCCACCTATGCCGCCACCGCAGCCCAACTCGCCCTGGGTCTGGCGGGAGAGACCCCGGCGCTTTCCCTTTTTACCAAAATCGTCATCGCCTTCCTGCCTACCCAGTTGCCCCTGGGCCTCCTCGAGGGGGCGATCACCGCGGGGATGGTGGTGCTTCTTTACAAAAACAGACCGGATCTGCTGATCAAAATCAAGGTTTTAAAACCTAAGGAGGTGTCGGGATGAAAGCCATAAGGTTCCCTCTATCCTCTCAAGCGAGCCTGGTGTTTTTCGTTTTCTTTCTGGCGGGATCCCTTGCCCTTTCGTCGCCTCTTGCGGCTAAAGACAAGTGGCCCGGGGTGGACGAGACGGTGGTGGAGCGGATCGCCGCCGAGGAAGGCCGGGAGGCGAAAGACCCCCTATTAAACACCGACCAGGGAGACCTGCTTTTGTTTCTCTTTCTTGTCTCCGGGGCGGTGGCCGGATTTTTCGCCGGCTACTACTGGCGGGTTCTCATCACCCCGGCGTCCCCGGGCAGGGTCGAGGGGAAATTATGATCTTCCATTGGGAAACACCCAAGAATAGTTTCCCGGCCCGCCTCGACGTGCGGCTCAAGCTCTTCCTTGCCTCGGCGGTGCTGATCCTCGTCATCAGCCACGGCGGGTTTCTCTTTCCCCTGCTTATCCTTTTGCTCTCTCTGGGATTGACCATCGCCCTTAAGGTCCCCCGGCGGACGATCATCTTGAGGCTTGCCGAGCCGGTCTTTATCGCCCTGGTCATCCTCCTGCTCAAGACGTTCTTCACCGGGTCGGTGCCTCTTTTTACCCTGGCCCTGCCGGGATTCGAACTGGTCGGCTTCCGGGAGGGGTTGATGGAAGGGCTGGTTCTTGCCGCCCGGGTCCTGGCCGCCTGTTCCTTCGTCACCCTGGTTAGCCTTTCCACCCCGGTCACCGAGATCCTGGCGGGGCTTTCGTGGTTTCGCCTTCCCTTAGCCTTTATCGAGATCCTCTCTTTTGCCTACCGCTACCTTTTCGTGCTTCTTGAAGATGCCCTAGTCATCTACGACTCCCAGAAGAACCGGCTGGGCTACGTATCGGTCAAAAACGGGATAAAGTCCTTTGCCGCCCTGATCGCAAGCCTCCTCATCAAGGGAATCGACAAGAGCCAGAAGGTCACCGTTGCGATGATCCAGCGGGGTTACGACGGCCAGATACCCCTGTTGAAACAGAAACCCCTGCCCGGATTCCAGCTGTTCCTTTCGGGGCTGACGCTTATCCTGCTCATTTTTCTCTGGCAGATATGAAGGAAGGCAGGTCAGAATTGGAAAATAACGTCCGGTTGTCGGCGCAGATCAAGTCCTTCCGGTATCCCAACGGGAAGGAGGCCTTGGGGGACATCGCTTTGAGAATCGAGGCGGGGGATTTTCTGGGCATCCTCGGGGCGAACGGTTCCGGGAAGACCACCCTGCTTAAGATCATGGACGGACTCCTCAAGAATTTCCAGGGCGAGGTCCTTCTCGACGGGGAAAATATAACAAAACTCCCGCCGAAAGAGATCTACCGGAGGATGGGCCTCGTCTTCCAGAATCCCGACGACCAGCTGTTTGCGACAAACGTTTTCGACGATGTGGCCTTTGGGCCGAGAAACATGGGTTTCTCCGAGGAAGAGGTCGCCTTCAGGGTAGATAAGGCCTTAAAAGAGGTGGATCTCCGGGGGCTTGCCTATGAGCCGATCCATCATTTGAGCTTCGGGCAGAAGAAGCGGGCCTGTATCGCCGGACTGCTCGCCATGGGCCAGGAGATCCTCCTTCTCGACGAGCCTACCGGGGGCCTCGATCCGATGGGGGAATACCGGATGATGGAGCTTTTGACCGAACTGAACCGCTCCCGGGGGGTGACGATCATCATGGCCACCCACAGCGTCGATCTGGTCCCCCTCTTTCTCAAGAGCCTCTACATCCTGAGCCGCGGGCGGATCGTCCGGGGCGGGCCTCCCGAGGAGATCTTCACCGCCCCGGCGGAAATGGCCGAGGTGAAATTAAGGCTTCCCTATATCGCCGAACTGATTTACAAGCTCAAATCAGACGACCGCCTCCCCTTTGAGAAGATGCCGCTGACCGTAGGCGAGGCGAGAAGGGAGATCCTAAAGCTCTATGGCTGACGGCTGCATCCACGTATATACCGGTTCGGGAAAGGGAAAGACCACCGCCGCTCTGGGAAGCGCCCTGCGGGCCGCCGGGGCGGGGATGCGGGTCTTTTTCGCCCAGTTCATTAAGCAAAGAAGGACAAGCGAAGAGGAGGCCCTGGCCCGGTTTCCCGGAGAGATCATCTTGAAAAGGTACGAAACCGGCTTTCTTCGCGGCGGCGCCCCGAAAGAGAAGGACCTCTTCACGATGAGGGAGGCCTTAAAGGAAGTCCGGGCGGTTCTGGCTGCCGGAACCGCCGAACTGGTCGTCTTGGACGAGATCCTGGTGGCGGTAAATTGCGGGCTTATAAAAGAGGAAGAGGTGCTTGAGCTTATGCGGGAAAAGCCCCGTCCCGTCGAGCTCGTCCTGACGGGACGGGGGGCGACGGAAAGGATTATCGCCACCGCCGATCTCGTAACCGAGATGAGGGAGGTCAGGCATTATTTTTCTTCCGGGGTAAAGGCCAGAAAAGGAATCGAGTATTGAGGAAGAATCTCTCTTCAGGGTTTACCACCGGCGCCTGCGCTGCGGCGGCGGCCCGGGCGGCGGCGGAGCTTTCCTTCACCGGTCTTATCCCGAAGGCGGTTCTGATCCCCTTTCCCGACGGGAGGCTGGTGAGCTTTACCGTCCACCGCGGGGGGAAAAAGGGGAAAAAAGCCTCCGCTTCGATCATCAAAGATGCCGGCGCCGATGCCGACATAACCCACCGGGCCGAGATCGAGGCGACTCTGGAGGAGATCCCCGGGGCGGATGATACGTCCTGCCTGATCGAAGCCGGGCCGGGGGTGGGGCGGGTGACGAAACCGGGCCTCGCTCTCTCCCCCGGGGAGGCGGCGATTAACCCGGTGCCGCGGCGGATGATCCGGGAGGCCCTGGCCCTGGCCAGGCGGGAATTCCCCGGCCCCGGGGCCCGGCCGTTGCGCGTAACCATCGCCGTTCCCGATGGGGAGAGGCTCGCCCTGAAGACCTTGAACCGCCGGCTGGGCATCGTAGGCGGGATCTCGATTCTGGGCACAACGGGATATGTGATCCCCAGCTCTCTTGCCGCCTGGCGCGACACCATCGTTTCTTCCCTCAACGTGGCCAGGGCCGCCGGTCTCACCGAGATCGTCCTGGCCACGGGCAGAACCTCCGAGCGGGCCCATGAGGAGGCCTTTTGCCTGCCCGAAGAGGCCTATATCCTGGCCGGCGATCAGATGGCCTTCGCCCTGAGGCAGGCGGCAGGTTTCGGCTTCCGGCGGATTCATCTTGCGGCCCAGTGGGGGAAACTCTTGAAGATCGCCTCGGGCCGGGGACAGACCCACGTAAAATTCGGCGTTTTAGATGTCGGCGGCCTCGGGGATTTGTGGAAAAAACTGGGCCTCAAGATCCCCGGGGAATTCTCAAGCGCCCGGGAGCTTTTTTACGAACTTGCCGGAAGACCTCCCGGCGAGGCCGCGGTGATCTTCGCGGCGGTACTTGCCGAGGCCCGTCTTCAGGCGGAAAGATGGGCGGGAAATACCGCGGTTACCGTTCATCTTGTATCTTACGAGGGAAGGATGGCAGCGGGAAGTGGAGAGTAAGGTTTATATAATCGGGATCGGGTTTAAGCCCCTGACCGGCCGGGCGAGAGAACTCGTCTTGAAAGCCGGGGCAATCGTTGCCTCCCGGAGGCTGGCCCAGGTCTTTGCCGGATATCCCGAATACGCCGGGGCCAAGGGGCGGCTGGTGGTCATCAACGACGTGGAGGAGACGATGGCCTATCTCCGAAAGACCGTAGGCGAAGAGGGCGAGCCGCTCGTCCTTCTCGCCTCGGGGGATCCCCTTTTCTACGGGATCGCAAGAAGAACGATCAAGGAGATGGGTCAGGGGAGGGTCGAGATCATCCAGGATTTGACGAGCATCCAGATAGCCTTCTGCCGGATTAAGGAATCCTGGAACGATGCCCTTCTGATCAGCCTCCACGGCCGGGGCCGGGGCCGGGGGAAGGGCCGGCCCCCCAGCTACCGCCTGGAAGACCTGCCCCGGCTGACGGAAGAACAGGTCAAGATCGCCGTCTTGACCGACGGGGTGAACAATCCCGCCCGGATCGCCGGAATCCTTGCCGGCCGGGATCTGGTCCTCTACGTATGCGAGCGTCTAGGTTATCCGGACGAGGCGATCATCTCTGGCAGCCCGGAGGAACTGGCCGCAAGTGCCTTCCGGGAGCCGGCGGTGGTGATAATCAAGAACCTCAAAAACCCGGAGGCCCAAATCGTCCGTTTTGGCCGCGCCGAAGGGGAGTTTCACCACAGCCGGGGTCTCATCACGAAGGATGAAGTCCGGGCGGCGACCCTCCATAAACTGAGACTGCCCGTCCGCGGAATCCTCTGGGATATCGGCGCCGGTTCGGGGGCCGTGTCGATCGAGGCCTCGTTGCTCTCCCCGGGTTTGCGGATCTTTGCCGTCGAGCGCAACCGGCGGGAACTGACTAATTTGAGAAAGAATCTCGCCCGTTTCGCCGCGGCGGGCGTCGAGCCGGTGAAAGGAGAGGCCCCGGAGGTCCTCCTGGACCTCCCCGCCCCGGACCGGGTTTTTATCGGGGGAAGCGGCGGCCGGCTCCGGGAGATCGTCAGTGCCGTCGCCCGGAAAGAGGCGAAGATCATCGTGATCAATGCGGTGACCCTGGAGACCCTGAATGAAGCGGCGGCGGCCCTGGAAGAAAACGGCTACCCCGCCGAGATCACCGGGCTGTCGGTAACCAAAATCAGGCCCCTCGGGGCCAGGCGGGCCTTCTGGGGTCAGAATCCGGTATTTCTGATCAAAGGAGAAAGAGATGCCGGGTAAACTCTACGTCATCGGCGTCGGGCCGGGAGATCCGGAACTGATCACCGTCAAGGCCGTAAGGATCCTCAAGGGGGTCCCCTGCATCATGGTTCCCCGCGGCCGGGAAGAGGGGATGAGTCTCGCCCTCTCGATTATCGAACAGGCCGTTGACCTTGCGGGCAAGGAGATCGTTCCGGCCCACTTCCCCATGGTTACGACCCGGGGGAGCAAAGAGGGCAGGGGGGCAGCGGAAATTTCGGAACTTTTGGACGCCCGATGGGACAAGGCCGCGGAGGCGGTGCTGGAGAGGCTCCGGGAAGGACGGGACGTCGCCTTTGTGACCCTGGGGGATCCGGCGATCTACAGCACCTTCTTCTACCTCCACCCCCGGCTGGTTGCCCTGGAACCTGAGCTGATCATGGAAATCGTCCCCGGAATCTCGTCGGTCAATGTCGCCGCCGCCGGGGCCTCTTTACCCCTGGCGCTTGCGGCGGAGAAGATCGCCATCGTTCCGGCGAACTATGATATGGACCTGGATGCGGTCTTAAGGGACTTCGAAACCGTCGTCCTCCTTAAAGCGGGAGGGGCGTTCGAGACGGTCAAGGAAGCCCTGAACGTTTCAGGCAGGCTCTCCCGGGCAATCTGCGTCAGCCGGGCGGGACTGCCCGGCGAGCGGATCATTACCGACTTGAGGGAAGTTGAGAAAGAAGATTTGGACTATTTTACCCTGGTATTGGTGAAGCGATGACCAAGGTCTATTTTGTCGGCGCCGGTCCGGGGGATCCGGATTTGATCACCTTGAAGGGAAGGCGGCTTCTCGATCAGGCCGGGGTCGTTATCTATGCGGGCTCACTGGTCAATCCCCGGCTCCTTGATGGCCTCCAGGCGACGGTTTATGATTCCGCCGGGATGAATCTCCGGCAGATTATCGAGATCATCAGGAAGGCCATAGGCGAAAACAAAACTGTCGTCCGCCTCCATACGGGCGATCCGTCACTCTATAGCGCCATCTCCGAACAGATCGAGAGGCTCCGGGGGCTGGGCATCCCTTTTGAGGTGATCCCCGGGGTCTCCTCCGCCGCCGCCGGCGCCGCCAGGCTGGGCCAGGAACTGACCATCCCCGAGGTGAGCCAGACGGTGATCATAACAAGACAGCCCGGAGCCACCCCGGTGCCTGCCCGGGAGAGTCTGCGGGCCCTGGCGGCGCACCGGGCCACCATGGTGGTTTTCTTGAGCGCAGGTCTGG
This sequence comes from Syntrophobacterales bacterium, assembly GCA_037445955.1. Taxonomy (GTDB): domain Bacteria; phylum Desulfobacterota; class Syntrophia; order Syntrophales; family CAMTWB01; genus JBBIJM01. The sequence goes on along the minus strand of JBBIJM010000009.1, from coordinate 19,107 downwards.
TTGAAGAGGTTCAGGAAGAGCTAAAAGCGGGTTATCCGGAAGACACCCCGGTGGCGGTGGTGGAGAAGACCTCTTGGCCGGAGGAGCGGATCGTCCGGGGGACCGTTGGAGATCTGGCCGGGCTGGTCAAGAGGGAGGGAATCAAAAAAACCGCCCTGATCTATGTGGGAGAGGCCCTGAGGGCCTCTCTTGCCCCCCTGGGGAAGGAATCTAAGCTTTATCATGAGGATTTCCGCCATGGCTTTCGCAGGTAAGACTATCTTCTATCTCTCCAAACCGGGCCTGGCCCTGGCAAAGCGGCTTGGGGAGATGTTTCCCGAAGCGAGCAGAGAGAGATTCGATCCCAAGACCATCTCACGCCTCTGGCGGGAGCGCCAGGCGTTGATCTTCATCATGGCCGCCGGGATCGTCGTGAGGGCTCTTGCCCCCTTGCTTAAGGACAAGAAAACCGATCCGGCGGTGGTGGTCCTGGACGAAAAGGGGAGGTTTGCCCTGAGCCTTTTAAGCGGCCATCTGGGAGGGGCGAACCGCCTCGCCCGGGAGATCGCCGCTTATCTGGGCGGGGAGGCGGTGATTACCACCTCCTCCGACGTCCACGGCGCAACCGCCCTCGATCTCTGGGCAAGGGAGAACGGCCTCTTACCCGAGCCGCTGCCTCTTTTGGCCCGAAAGAGCCGTCGCCTGATCGAGGAAGGCTGTCTTCAAGTCTTCACCGAAACAGGCATCGATCTGCCCGCCGATCTCATCGCCGCAGGTTCTCCCGGGAAGGCGGATCTGCTTATCACCAATAAAAAAGACCTCTTTCGGGCACCGGGGGGAGCCGCCCTTGAAAGCGGCGCCGCCGGTCGACCTCTTTATCTTCGGCCTAAAAACCTCGTCGTCGGAGTCGGCTGTAACCGGAACACCCCGGAGGAAGAGATAAAAGAGGCGGTTTTAAATACCCTCATTAAGCACAACCTTTCCCCCTTGTCCCTTTCGGTCCTGGCGACGGTTGCTTCAAAAGGCAGCGAGGAGGGTCTCGTTTCCTTTGCGGAAAAGCATCGCCTCCCTTTAAGGCTCTTCTCGCCTGCCGAACTGAACCGGGTCCCGGGAATCAAAGAGTCCGAAGCGGCCCGGAAGGCCCTCGGGGCAAGGGCCGTGGCGGAACCGGCCGCGCTTTTGGCCGCCGGGGCGGCCGGGCTCCTCGTTGAAAAGCAGCGGATCGGGGCGGTGACCGTGGCGGTCGCCCAAAGGGACGCCCCTCCAAGGGAGACTGAGGAGAAGAAAGCCGGCTTGCAGGATAACCCGGTTTCGCGCCTCTACGTGGTGGGAACGGGGCCGGGGGGGCAAAATCAGCTGACCCCCCAGGCGAGGGCGGCCCTGGCCGGATCCTCGGTGGTCATCGGCTACCGGCCGTATCTCGAGGCGATAGGCGGGTTTCTCTTGGGGAAAGAGGTGATCGGAAGCGCGATGACCGAAGAGGTAAAGCGCTGTTCCCTCGCCCTCGACCTGGCCCGGGCGGGAAAGACGGTGGCCTTGGTCTCCGGCGGGGACCCGGGGATCTATGGGATGGCGGGATTGGTTCTGGAACTCTGGAAGAGGCGCCGGGAGGAAAACCCCGAGGCCGCCTCCCCTGAAGCCGGCCTCGCCCCGGAAGGGTTTTCCGTCGAGATCGTCCCGGGTATCTCCGCCTTAAACGCCGCCGCGGCAAGACTCGGGGCGCCGCTTGCGCACGATTTCGCCGTAATCAGCCTTTCGGACCGCCTCACCCCGTGGCCGGTGATCGAAAAGAGACTGGATCAGGCGGCGGCGGGGGATTTCGTCACCGTCCTTTACAATCCGAAAAGCAAGGGGCGGCCCGGCTATGTCGAAAAGACTAAAGAAATTTTCCTCAGATACCGGCCGGAGGAGACCCCGGTGGGGCTGGTGAAAGGCGCGGGGAGAGACGGTGAACGGATCGCCATAACCACCCTGGCCGGGTTGATCAGCCAGCCTGTCGATATGGAAACGACGGTCATCATCGGCAACTCTAAAACTTATGTCTGGAATGACCTCCTCATCACCCCCCGGGGCTACCGGGTTTAGCGGAAGTAAGCCCGGCGGCTACCCGCCTCTTCTGGAGCTTATCAGGGTAGACATCATGACCGACAGGATGATGATTCCGCCTCCGATCAGGGCGTTTACCCCGGGGGCCTCCCCGATGGCGATAAAAACCCAGACGGGATTCAATACCGGTTCGACGAAGGTGATGAGATTGGCCGGGAGGGCGGATATTCTCTTGATGGCGAAGGAAAATAATATCGCCGCAATCCCGATCTGAACCACCCCTAAGACTGAAATGGCGAGGATCGAGCCGGCGGTGAGCAGCGGGGCGGGCAGGAAGAAAGAACCGGCGATCCAGACCAAAGCGGTGAGCCAGTGGGCAAGGAGTACCGATTCCAGCGGTGAACCGTCCTTCTGCATCCGCATGAACACGATATGGAAACTTAACGTTATGGCCGAACCGAAGGCCAGGACATTGCCTATCGTCTGCCCGCCGCCTACCTTATCAAAGAGCATAAGGGCCATCCCGGCCAGTACCAGCGGCAGGGCAGCCAGATGTTCCCCCCGGGCCTTCTCTTTGAGCAGCGTCGCCGCGATAAAGACGGTGAATACCGGGGCCAGATACTGAAGGAAGATAGCGTTGGCGGCGGTGGTGGTTTTGTTGGCCGAGACAAACAGGAGCATCGTTGCGGCATTCGCCACGGCGGCGGCGATCTGAGGGAAGGAAAAATCGAATTTGGGCTTTTTCAGATAGACCAAGATTACCGCCGAGGCGATCAGGCTCCTTACGCCGGCGATGGTCAGGGGATGCCAGTCGATGACTTTAATAAACAGCCCGGCGATACTCCAGAGAAAGGCGGCGCCGGCCATGGCGATAATGCCGAGATTATGGCTTTGATTTCCCACTTGGTCTCCAATTCGTTCAGGCAAAATGCCCGCGATCCGGGTCACCCGCAAGCGGCCGAATCCCCGCGAAATTCCGGAAGCGAGCGTGCCTTCTGTTTAAGGAGCCGCACCTTGACCGTCTTGGTTCGGCGTCCCGGCAATTGATTGGCGAAAAGGGGCGAAGCGAATGCCCAAGAGGAATCTTGAGGGGCTTATCCTTCAAAGGTTGGGAGGCCCGGGCCGGGGGATGCCGATCCCGGGTCATGGTGGCGGTGCAGGGAATCGAACCCCGGACACTGCGGATATGAGCCGCATGCTCTAACCGTCTGAGCTACACCGCCTCTTGACCTCTTCTCACCCTAAACGGAGGGTCTTGCTTCAGGTAGCCGGGACTACTACAACAAGAGCAACCTATTGTCAATAGAATCAATTGCCCTTGAGATCATAGGAAACAAGGATGCTGGTTCCCCGGTAGCCCGTTCCCAGTCCCCGGACTATGGCCAAAACGATCTTGTCTTTCCCGTTATTGTCCAGATCCTTGATCTGATGGTCGGTGACGTAACCGGTGATCTTTTTCGTCCGCCAGAGTTCGGACAGGCCCAGGCCCACCCACGTGAGGGCATGGATTTCGCTTGCGGTAAACACCCTGATGTTGGAAAAGTACCTCCCGGCGGGAGAAATATTCTTCGGGATGATGATTTCCCTCCTGCCGTCCCCATCCAGGTCGTAGGTGAGGATCCGGTGATTCGCATAGGTATTTACGGCAACCTCTCTCTCCCTGGAGGTTTTGGAAGCGATGTAGATAAGATTGTTCGATCCCCCGTACGGCTCCTCGCTCTTGTAGATCATCTCCTTGCCCCCGCCCAGGACGGCGATGCGGGAGAGGGGTTTATCGGTGGGCTGGAAGAGGTAAAGATAGTCAAGATCGCTCAGGGAGATGATCTTGTCCCCTCCCGACCCCAGGCTGTCGATGGTCAACCCGTAGATAGAGAGGCCTTCGGGAATCTTCATCTTCCGCCCGGACCGGTAGGCGCCCCTCTCCCAGATCATCTCGTAGATCTGGGATTTGAACGGGGAATCCATGCCGATGGTCTGGCCCAGCAGGATCGGCCGGTCCCGGGAGGGCTCTATCACCCGGAGAAAGTAGCGGATGTTTCCCGCTATCTCGATAAAGGCCCCGTTTCTGTACTCCAGGACAAAGGAATTCAGGATGTCGTGGTTCATAGAGGTAACGATGATCTCTTTGATCCCGTTTTGATTGATGTCGGCCACGTCCACCGAGAGGTAATTCAGGTGGCTTTTCCCGCGGACATGGTGGATCTGCTGAAATTCCGAGCCCTTCTTGCGATAGATCAAGACGCTGTTGGCATCTATCATCACGATCTCGTTGGTCCCGTCGCCGGTGACATCGCCTATATCCATCCCCTTTATTTCCGTAGGTATCTCCGGACTCATCCAGAACCCCCGCCTCTCGGCCGCGACCGTCCCCGGGGCGGTGATGAATTCGGGATTGATGACCGAGGTCAAGGTCCTCTTCCCAGTTTGGCCCTTCAGGGCGGCGATGATCTCCTCTTCCCTGGCGCCGGTGGTTTTCGGCGCCGGCGCCCCGGGAGGCGCGGGGGAAACCGCAGGCAGGGGAGCCGCAGAAGGCTGAGGTCTCTGAGGCGCTTCGGCGACAGCCTCGCCTGTCACCTGCTGAATTATCCTCTGGGCGAATTCGCTCGTCCGGGGGATTACCTCGTCTAGATTCGACATCTGGGAAGAAAGAAAGACCGGCGACTTGCCGGTGGAAACCTCGGCGAGCCTGCCGTCCAGGCTGATGCTGCTTCCGATCTTGGTCACGCTTCCCCAGACCACGTAATCCGCCTGGAGAGAATTCCCGAGCGCCAAGGCGGCGGTCTGGGTAATCTCTGCCTGGCCCGGGGCCTTAAGGGCCGAGGCGACGGTTTCCCTGTTTATGAGTTCAATCTTCGGGGAAGCCGTCAGCCGGGAGGTCAGGATCCCCTGGATCCCCTGGCGGATGTACTCGATGTTCTCGGCGCTGTAAACGTTGAAGGGGATGATCGCCACAGTCGCCCTTTCCCTGGCCGCCAGTGAACCGTTGATCATGACAATGAGAAAAACAGCGGCGGCGAGCCCTAATAATTTTTTCATCTCTTCTTCTCCCCGGCCCCTGGGGGCCTGTTTTATTCCCGATGGGGAAGGCTAACATTTTTTTTCTTAAATTTCCAGAGCGAAGCGAACTTTGTTTGAACCTGTTTTGCCTTCCTGAACAGATCCGGATGGCGATCCCGGGCTTTGGAGAGGAGTTTGCCGAAGAAAGGAACATCCGGGGCCAAAAGTACGATGCCCAGGATGAGCATGAGGATTCCCTGCATAAACGGCAGGAAGAGGCCGATGAAGCCAAGCAGCAGGAGAGTCCATCCGGCTGTGTGCCGGAGAAGTTTTTTGATAATGCGGGCCATCAGATCGTCTAGGCTCTAAGGGGCTCTTCGGCCCCGGATTCTCCAGCCGGGCAAATTCATAAGGTCTTTTCCCCAGGGTACGGGTCCCTGCCCAAGGTTGGGGCGTAGAACCTATATCCATCGGGTCTTTTAGTCAATTTAAAAATTGAAAGCTTTTAGAAAAGAGCTTGACTCGGTGCGGGCCGTCATAATAGAGTATGCCCTGCCTCGGCCATTGATAATTCGCAGATATTCAGGAGACTTGCCGTGATTCCCCGTTATAGCAGTCCGAAAATGAGCGCCATCTGGAGCATGGAAAACAGATATGAGACCTGGTTGAAAATTGAGATCCTGGCCTGTGAGGCCATGGCAGAAAGGGGGGCGGTTCCTCCCGAGGCCCTCCGGACCATCAAGGAGCGGGCCTCTTTTGATGTTGCCCGGATCGAAGAGATCGAGGCGACGACCAAGCACGATGTAATCGCCTTCCTGACCAATGTGAGCGAGCGGGTGGGAGACGCGGCCAGATATATCCATCTGGGCCTTACCTCCTCCGACATCCTCGATACAAGTTTCAGCCTGCTCCTTAGAGAGGCGGCGGATCTGCTCCTTGACGACCTCGACTTGCTGATTGAGGCGATCAGGAAAAAGGCGCTAGAGCATAAGCGGACGGTCATGATCGGCAGGACCCACGGCATCCACGCCGAGCCGATCACCTTCGGTCTCAAGCTTGCCGTCTGGTACCAGGAGATGAAACGGAACAGAGAAAGGCTCATCCGGGCCAGGGAGGCCATCGGTTTCGGGAAGATCTCCGGGGCGGTGGGCACCTATTCCTTTATCGATCCCGCAGTCGAGGCCTACGTTTTGGAAAAAACCGGGCTTAAGGGAGAGGGGGCCTCCTCCCAGATCATCCAGAGGGACCACCACGGGGAATTTTTTTGCGTCCTGGCGATCATTGCCTCGTCTCTGGACAAATTCGCCCAGGAGATAAGGCTCCTCCAGCGGACCGAGGTCCGGGAGGCGGAAGAGTACTTTTCCTCAGGCCAGAAGGGTTCCTCCGCGATGCCCCACAAGAGGAACCCGGTCCTCTCGGAGAACGTCTCCGGTCTGGCCAGGCTGATGCGTTCCTACGCCCAGGCGGCCCTGGAGAATATCCCCCTCTGGCATGAGCGGGATATCAGCCATTCCTCCGTCGAGCGGGTGATCGGCGAAGACGCCACGGTGCTTCTGGATTTCATGCTTCGGAGGTTCACCGCCCTGATCGAAGATCTGGTGGTAGATACGGAGCGGATGGAGGAAAATCTGTCCATAACCAGGGGGGTGGTTTTTTCCCAGTTTATCCTCTTGAAGCTGGTCGAACGGGGGATGTCCCGGGAGGAGGCCTACCGTCTCACCCAGAAGACCGCCCAGGAGGCCTGGTTTGGAAAGAAGAGCTTTCAGGATCTCCTTCGGGAGGACCGGGAGGTAACCGCTCTGCTGGGCCCGGAGGAGATTGGCCGGGTCTTTGATTACGGCAACTTTCTTACCCACATCGATTACATCTTCGCCAAGGTCTTCGGTGAGAGGCCATGAAAATATCGAGATTATTCGCTCTGCTCCTGGTGTTCCTTTCTTTAGGCTGCGCCGGGGTAAAGGACTACCTCGAGATCTTTCAGGAAAGGGGACTCTCCAAAGACTATCTCGATGTGCTGGCCAGATCAACGAGGTCCGAAACCCTCTATTCCCAGTTGGAAACCAGGGTAAAGATCAAGGCGACGGTTAAATCACCCGAGTTCAACCGGGCCTATCTGGAGGAATACACGAGGACCTATCGGCAGGTCACTCCGGGGGATCTTCTCCCCGCCGCTAAGGCAGGGGCCGGGGAATTCCTTGAGTTTTACTTCTATGCCTATCTGCCGGACCGGGAGGCCAACGATTTCGCCAGACCCCGCTCGATCTGGGCGGTTTTCCTCCTCGATGAAAAGGGCAGACGGATCGATCCGGTCGATTTAAGAAGGATCGACAAGGTAACCCCGGTGGTCGAGGCCTTCTTCCCCTATGTCAACAGACATTACGGTTATTTTTATCTCGTCCGTTTCCCCGCCCCGGCCGATGGGGACCCCGCCTCGAGGGCCGGCGGGGAAACAAGGCTCGTTTTTGCAAGCGTTCTTGGCCGGGTGGCGCTTTCGTGGAATTGATTCAGAGGCCCTCTTTGCACAGAATGGTGTCCCTGAGCCAGTTTGCGTCGTCTCTTGAGGGATAGTCGAGATTGTAATGAAGGCCCCGGCTTTCCTTTCTCCCGAGGGCCGAGCGGACGATCAGGGAGGCGACCAGGGCAATGTTCCTCAGTTCTATCAGGTCCTTGGTGACGAGGAAGTCCCGGTAGTACTCGTCGATTTCCCTGCTGATCATTTCTATCCGTCTTTTGGCCCTCTCGAGGCGGCGATCCGAGCGGACTATCCCCACGTAGTTCGACATGGCCCTGCGCAATTCATCCCAGTTGTGGGAGACCACGACGGATTCGTTGCTCTCCGACGCCCCCCGGAAGTTCCACGGGGCAACGGGAATCTCCTCTTGCGCTCCGGCCGAGGTTAACCCTTCCTTGATCTTGAGAAAAGAACGGTGGGCAAAGACCACCGCTTCCAGAAGAGAGTTCGAGGCCAGGCGGTTAGCCCCGTGCAGGCCGGTGCAGGCGGCCTCTCCGCAGGCAAGGAGATTTCCGATGTTCGTCTGGCCCCACTGATCAACGAGAATGCCACCGCACATGTAATGGGCCGCAGGCACCACCGGAATCGGTTCTTTAGTGATATCTATCGAAAAATCCATACACTTTTCGTAGATATTGGGAAAGCGGCTGATCAGGAAATCCCGCTTCCTGTGGGAGATGTCAAGCAGGACGTATTCGTCGCCGGTTCTTTTCATTTCATTGTCTATCGCCTGGGCCACCACGTCCCGGGGGGCAAGGCTCCCGGCGGGATGATACCTTTCCATAAACGGCAGGTGGTTTTTCAGTTTTAGAATACCACCCTCGCCGCGGAGGGCCTCGGTTATGAGGAAGGATTTCGCCTCGGGGTGATAGAGGCAGGTGGGATGAAACTGGGTGAACTCGAGGTTGGCGACCTTCGCCCCGGCCCGGTAGGCCATGGCTATCCCGTCGCCGGTGGCGATGTCCGGATTGCTGGTAAAGAGATAGACCTTGCCGGTGCCGCCGGTGGCGATTATCGTGTATCTGGCGAGGAAGGTGTGGATGCAATCGGCTTCGATATCCAGCACATAGGCCCCGAGACAGGCGTCCTGCCCCGATTGATTCCCTCCGGTTACCGTCGATTTCATAATGAGATCTATGCCGATATGGTTTTCATAGACCTTGATCCGGGGCAGTCTTTCCACCTGGTCGTTTAAGGCCCTTTCAATTTCTCTGCCGGTGAGATCCTTTGCATGGAGAACCCGTCTGTGGGAATGGCCCCCCTCCCGGCCCAGATCATAAACCTTTCCCGGCTCGTGAGAGGAGGTAAAGTTTACCCCCCAGCGGACCAGATCGCCAATCCTCTCCGGTCCCTCTTCCACGACAAAGCGCACCACCTCCCGGTCGCAAAGACCGGCCCCGCAGGCGAGGGTGTCGTTTATATGGTATTCGAACCTGTCGAGGGGATCCTGGACCGCCGCAATGCCGCCCTGGGCATAATTGGTGTTGGATTCGGACCTCTCTTTTTTCGTCACCACCGTCACCTCGCCCAGTGAGGCCGCCTTGATGGCGAGACTCAAACCGGCGATGCCGCTTCCCAAAATGAGAAAGTCGGTTCTGATTTCCATCCCATCGTCTCTGAAAAGAGGATTTACAAGCACCGCCGTTCCCTATATACTGTTTGGCGAGTCTCTTCAATCTATTATCGAGGGCTTTGAATAATGTCGTTTCGAGCCGCCGACCCCGAGGCGCTGCATCGCGGTTATTAACAGAAACTTGTTCTTATCTTTAGGCCTGATATGTTGATTTTAGGTATCGAATCGTCCTGCGACGAAACCGCGGCGGCGGTGGTGAGAGACGGCCGAACCGTTCTCTCGAACGTCGTCTACTCCCAAAGCGACCTCCACTCGTCCTACGGCGGGGTCGTGCCGGAGCTTGCCTCCCGGAAGCATATAGAGACGATAATCCCGGTGATTACCGAGGCCCTGGGACAGGCCAAGGTATCAATAGCCCAGATCGAGGCCCTGGGGGTCACCCAGGGGCCCGGTCTCATCGGATCGATCCTGGTCGGCCTGTCGGTGGCGAAGTCCCTGGCCTTTGTCCGCCGGATCCCCTTATGCGGGGTGAACCATATCGAAGGCCATGTGGCCGCGGTCTTTCTAACGCAAGAGGTTCCGTCTTTCCCCTTCGTCGCCCTGATCGTCTCCGGAGGGCACACCCAAACCTATCTGGTCCGGAGCCTGGGCGATCTTACCGTCCTGGGCCGGACCAGAGACGATGCGGCCGGGGAGGCCTTTGATAAGGCGGCGAAAATGCTCGGCATCGGCTATCCCGGCGGGGTGGTCATAGATCGCATCGCCCGGCAGGGAAACCCGGGGTATCACCGTTTTCCCCGGGCCATGCCCGGTTCTCTCGATTTCAGTTTCAGCGGTTTGAAGACCTCCCTTTTCAACCTGCTTAGAAAACGGGGGGGGGTCCCGGAAGGCGAGGAGCTGGCGGATCTTCTTGCCTCGTATCAGGAGGCGATAGCCGATGTCCTCCTGGAAAAGACCTTGCTGGCGGCTGAATCCTGCGGGGTTCGCTCTGTGGTTATCTGCGGCGGGGTGGCGGCCAACAGCCGGCTGAGGGAGCGGTTCCGCGGGGAAGGCAGTTTGAGGGGATTGAATATCTTCATCCCTCCTGCGGTTCTCTGCACGGACAATGCGGCGATGATTGCGGTGATGGCCGAGGAACATCTTTCCCGGGGCCGGAGGGACACAGTGGATTTGAACGCCTTTTCCCGGAGCCCTTCGGGATGAAGACGGTCAAAGTGGATAGCGTCGTTGAAATTCTCAAACGCCACGGGATCCTGCCCAAAAAAAGGCTCGGCCAGTGTTTTCTCCATGACCGGAAGGTGGCGGAGCGGATCGTTGCCCTCGCGGATCCGGGAAAGGGGGAGACGGTCATTGAGATCGGGGCCGGGGTTGGTCTGATGACCAGGCTCCTGGCGGAAAGGGCGGGCCGGGTGATCGCCCTGGAGCTCGATCCCCCCCTGGTGGCGGTTCTGCGGGAAGAACTCGGTGAGGAGGAGAAGATCGAGATCGTCGAGACCGACGTGCTCAAATACGACTTCCATGAGGCCCGGGGCCCGGGACCGGGGAGGCTCGCGGTGGTAGGGAACATACCCTACTATCTGTCTTCGCCGCTTCTGTTTTATCTCCTGGATTTCCGCCGGGAGATCGAAAGGGCGGTCCTCATGGTCCAGGAAGAGGTGGCCGAAAGGCTGGCGGCAACGCCTGGTTCCCGGGCGTATGGAATCCCGTCGGTGATCATCTCGATGTATGCCGACGTCACCCGGGACCTTTCAGTCGGGCCTGACCGGTTTTACCCGAGGCCCAAGGTGTGTTCCGCGGTGGTCACCGTCCGGTATCGCGAGGCCTCAAGGCTGCCCCTGGCCAGTCCCGATCTCTTCTCGCGGCTGGTGAAGGTCTCCTTTGCCGGACGGAGGAAGACCCTGTTCAATAATCTAAGAGGGGCCGGGATTGCCGGCCTGTCTCCGCCGGAGATAATAAATGTCCTCTCAGAGGCCGGCATCGACGGGAAAAGACGGGCGGAGACGTTAAGCGCCCTTGAATTTGGTCATTTAAGCAACGTTATTTTTGCCTATCTGGGTTAAAACGCCCCGGTACGTAGCGCCCGGGAGGCCGAATTTCAAAGTTCAATGATCATGGCGGCCTCATCGCAGAAATCGGGATACTTGGAACAGCGGAAGCAATCGGACCAGATCTTCTCCGGAAGGGTCCGCCTATTTACCTCCTTGAACCCGAGCCGCTCGAAAAACTCGACCTTGTAAGTCAGGGTGAAGATGCGGAACAACTCCAGGGTGATGGCCTCGGAGATACAGGCCTCCACCAGCTGCCTGCCGAGCCCTCTCCTCCGGCAGCTTTCATCGACGTAAAGGGAGCGGATTTCCGCCAGGTTATCCCAGATGATGGTCATGGCGCAGACGCCGGCGATGTTCCCCCCGTCATCATCGAGATAGACAAAGAAATCCCTGAGACTTCCGTAGATATCCATCAGGGAACGGGAGAGCATCTCCCCTTTGCCGGCAGAGGCGTTTATCAGCCGATGGATGATCTTTACATCCCCGATCCGGGCCTTCCTAAGCATCGCTTGCTCCTTTGTACCCTATATGTAACAAAAGGTATCTTTTTTCGTCCCTGAGAGGCAATTAAGGATACTGTCCCCGTAATTCTCCGTAATTCCCGTTGCTTATCCTTTGGGCTCGCCGGTCTGATTGCCCAGCATTTCCCTGGCGTGGGCGAGGGTTGTCTCGGTTATCTCGGCGCCTCCCAGCATCCGGGCGATCTCCAAAACCCGCTCACCGCCGCCGAGACGTTCGATGGCCGAGACTCTCCGGCCTGAGATGGGCTTCTTTATCACCCGCCAGTGGGCGTCTCCCGCGCAGGCGATGGGGGCCAGGTGGGTGATGCAGATCACCTGATGATGGCCCGCAACCTCCCTTAGCTTCCGCCCTACCGTCTGAGCGGTGGCCCCGCCGATGCCGCTGTCCACCTCGTCGAAGATAACCGTCCCGATTCTCGCCGCTTCCGCCAGGGTCCGCTTGACCGCGAGGATGATCCGGGAGAGTTCCCCGCCGGAGGCGATCCGGTTTAAGGGTTTCAGGTCTTCGCCGGGATTGGTGGAGAGGTAGAACTCCACCTGATCCTGGCCCTTTTCGTTTTCACCTCTCTCCTTGACCGTCCCTTTAGGCTCGAAGGAGACTTCGAACCGCGCCTCGGCCATTCTCAGGGCGGAAAGCTCCGCCTCCAGGGCCGACTTCAGGATCAAGGCGGCCTCCTTCCTCCTGCCGGTAAGGACGTCCGCCCGCAGGCGAAGCTCTTGGCGGGAAGTCTCAAGCAGAGCGGACCTGGCCGTTATCTCCTCGTCCAGGGAAGAGATCGCGGTCTGTTCTCTTTCCAGCTCCGCTCGTTTAGCTATGATATTTTCGATCGATCCCCCGTATTTCCTCTTCAGCCTTCCGATCGCCTCAAGCCGCTCCTCTATCGCGGTGAGCCGCTCGGGATCGAAGGAGAGCTTTTCGCTGTAGTCCCTTAAGGCCAGGGCGACATCTTCGAGGCGGTAATAGATATCTTCGCAATCCTCCTTCTTGACCGGCAAGGATGGATCTATCTTCCCGATCTCCGCCACCGTCCCGATTGCCCGGCGAAGCTCCCCCAGAACCGGGTTATTTTGGGCATAAAGGGTGTGGTATCCTGTCCGGGCCAGGTCAAGCAACTTCTGGGTGTTTATCAAGACCCTTTTTTCACTCTGGAGAAGGCCGTCTTCTCCCGGGGTCAAATCGAGAGCGTTTAGTTCCCCGAGCTGGAAGCCGATGAGCTCTTTCCGCTCGTCACGGCTTTTCTTGGATGCAAGGAGCTGTTTATGACCTTCCTCAAGCTGCCGGTGCCTTAGGTAAAAATCCGCAAACTCGGCCCTAAGCGGGAGGATTCCGCCGAATTCGTCCAGGACATCTATGTGGTTTACGGCATTTAAGATCAATTGATGTTCGTGTTGACCGCAGATGTTGATCAGGTGCTCGACGATCCGCGAGAGCATCTGCAGCGTCGCCAGTTCTCCATTTATGAAAACCCGGTTTCGCCCGGTGCGGGAGATGACCCTTTTGATCGAAAGCTCGCCTCCTCCGGGGATGCCCATGGAGCGAAGCAGCTCGCTCACCTGCTTGAGTCGCCCGATCTGGAACGAGGCCTCAACCTGGGCTGTTTCCTCCGAAGTCCGGATCAGATCGGAGGAGGCCTTGTCGCCCAACAGCAATCCTACCGCGCCGATGATAATCGACTTGCCCGTCCCGGTTTCCCCGGTAATTACCGTCAGCCCCTCGTCGAAGCTGACGGTAAGCTCGTCGATGATGGCAAAGTTGGTTATCTTAAGTTCCGTTAGCATCGGCAGGTTAATACCTCTAATACCGTCTTTTTTCAAGAATCTTTCAATTTAAAATGACTGTGAATATCCTGGCCCATGTGGTAGTGAAAAATTCACCTTTATCCTTTCGGAGCCTCTATGGAAGATGTGAGTCTGATCATTGCGGGCGGGACCTACCTGACATTTGATAAGGGCGGCAGGATCGTCCCCGACGGGGCCCTGGCGATTCGGGGACGGGAAATAGCGGCCCTGGGGACAAAGGACGAGATAACAAGCAGGTACTCGGCCCGGGAGGTCATCGATGCCTCCCATTGCCTCGTCCTGCCCGGTTTGATCAACGGCCATACCCATGCCGCGATGACCTGTTTCCGCGGTATCGCCGACGATTTGCCTCTCATGGAGTGGCTTAAAGGCTACATCTTTCCCGCCGAGGCCAAGAACGTGAATCCCGAGCTGGTTTACTGGGGAACGATGCTCGCAGCAGCGGAGATGATCCGCTCCGGCACGACCACCTTTTCCGACATGTACCTGTTTGAGGACGAGGCGGCCCGGGCGGTGAAACAGGCCGGGATGCGCTGTCTTCTGGGGGAGGGTCTGTTCGATTTTCCCTCGCCGAACGCCAAGACCCCGGCGGAGGGCCTTGCCTATGCGGAAAGGCTGATCAGCAAATGGCGGGACGATCCCCTGATCAACATCTTTGTGACCCCCCACTCCCTCTATACCTGTTCCGCCGATCTTCTCAGGCAGGCCAAATCCCTGGCCCGGCGCTACGATCTTCCCCTGGGAATCCATCTGCTGGAAAACGAGGCGGAAAAAAGGCTGATCAGGGAAAAGACGGCCAACGATGCCCTTTCGTACCTTTTGGAGCTGGGGCTCCTGGACGAAAGGCTCATTGCCTACCATTGCGTCGCCCTGGACGAGGGGGATATGGACCTCCTTGCGGCCAGGGGGGCGTCGGTGATCACGAACCCCGAGAGTAATATGAAGCTTGCCTCCGGGGCGGCGCCGGTCGCCCGGATGATCGAGGCCGGGATCAAAGTGGGCCTGGGGACCGACGGCTGCGCCAGCAACAACAATCTTGATATGTTCCAGGAGATGGATTCGGCGGCGAAACTCTCCAAGGTAACCCGGCTTGATCCTACGGCCCTGGATGCCGCCACGGTCCTGAAGATGGCTACGAAAGAGGGGGCCGCCGCGCTGGGTTTCAAGGATGTGGGAACTCTGGAGGCGGGCAAGAAGGCGGATATCATTATCGTCGATCTGAGAAAACCCCATCTGACCCCCCTTTATCGGGAATACTCCCAGCTCGTATATTCGGCAGGCGGGGCGGATGTGGAAACTGTGATCATCGACGGGAGGGTTGTGATGAAGAACCGACGCCTCTTGACGATCGATGAGGTGGAGGCCATGGCAAGGGTCAATGACCTGGCCGAAAAGGTGAAGGCCAGTCTTTCCCGCTAGGGAGAGGGCCGACAGACGGCGGAAAGGAGCTCGTATTTGAAGATCCTGGCGATCAACGGTTCCCCGCGAAAGGGGGGCAATACGGATATCCTGCTCGGGGAGTTCCTCCGGGGGGCGGCGAAAGCGGGGGGGCAAAGCGAGGTCATCGAGGTCCGATCTCTCAGGATCGTCCCTTGCCACGAATGCCTTTCCTGTTACCGGGACGGCGTCTGCATCATCGACGATGATATGAAGGGAATTTACGATAAGCTCCTTGCCTCCGAGGCGGTGGTGCTCGCCTCGCCGATCTTTTTCTACGGGGTGACGGGCTGGGCCAAGGCCCTGGTAGATCGGGCCCAGGCCCTCTGGGCGCGGAAATACATCCTCAAGGACCCCATCTTCGGCCCGGATGAGAGCAGGAAGGCGGGGTTCTTCCTTTCTGTAGGCGGGACAAAGGGGGAGCGGATGTTCGAGGGGGCGATCCTGACGGCGAAATATTTCTTCGATGCCCTCCATGCCCGCTATGACGGGGAGCTCCTCTTCCGCAAGGTGGACGAAAAGGGGGAGATCCTCAAGGTGCCCGAGGCCCTGACCAGGGCCTATGCCGCGGGCGAGAAACTGGCAGGCGGAAATAAGCTCGACCTATGCTGACAATAAGATCAATAGGCTTGCTGTCTCTGGTATCGTGGGTGGCAATGTTCCCGGCTTTGTTGTGGGCCGCCCCCCGGGAGGTGGTCCTCTTCAAAGACGCCGCTTTGATCACCGAGGTTAGCCGGTTTAGTCTCCTGGAGGACGGCGGACGGCAAAAGGTGGAACTTGCCCTGCCTCAGGGGACCGATCCGGCGACCTTTACCTGCTCTCTTCCCGCCCTCTCGAAGCTGAAGCTCGAATCCGTCGTCTGGCAGGGCGAGCCTCTCCTCCCGGAGGAGCGACTAGGAGAGTTGAGAAGCCGGCTTGCCAGGGCCCGGGAAGAAAGGGCCGCCCTGCGGGGGAATCTTCTGGCCCTGGAAAATCAGCTCATCTTCTGGCAGACCCAGGCCAAAGGACGGGCTAAAAACGCCGGCGAGGCGGCCAGTCTCGAAGGGCTCGTGGCGAAAAGTTCCAGGAAGGCCCTTAGGGAAAAGCTTCTCCTCGAGCCGGAGGTGGCGGTTTTAGACCGGCGGATCAGGCAAATCGAGGAGGAAATCGGGAAACTCTCCCAGTCGCCGGACCGGCGCTGGCGCCTGGTTTTGTCCCTTTCCGGCCCGAAGGTGAAGGAGGAGACCCTCACATATACCTACCTCGCTTCGGGCTGCGGCTGGGAGAAGGCCTACCGGATAGACGCCCGCCCCGCCGAAGGGAGGCTCCGGGTGGGAAGGGAGGCCCTGGTGCGGCAGAATACCGGCCGGGATTGGCGGCAGGTGGCCTTGATCCTGGCGGAGGGCGGCTTTAAGACCGGGAGACCGGAGCCGGGAGGGGTATCCCCGGCGGCCTTTCCCCCCGCCGGGCGGAGGGCGGATTTCGTGACCGCCCCGGTAGGCCTTCAGACCGTCCCGACGAATAGAGAGGTGAAGATTCCCATCAGCAAGGCGGAATGGCCCGCCTTGTTTGTCCATTACTTGAAACCTCGCCTGGCAACCCCGGCCTTGGTCACCGGACGGGTGACCCTGACCGAGCCGACCTATGAGGCGCCGGGAGAGGCGGTCTTTCTCTGGGACGGGGCCTATCTGGGAAAGGGGACCTTCGCCTTTGCCGGGCGCGAGGGGGAGATAACCATCGGAGTCGATCCCCTGGTTCGCGCCCTTTCGGTCTCTTCGGGCGGCCAAACCGAGGCGACAGGCAAGGAAGGCCCGATGGCGAATTTCTCCGTTAGAACGGAGGTTAAAAACGATCGCGACAAGCCGGTTTGGGTGGTCCTGGAGGAGGACCAACCTCAATCGGCCGGAGGAGGGATCAAGCCCCCGGTATTTTTCGATCCCCCTCCCTGCCAGGAGGAAAAGGGAAGGGTTTTCTGGCGGACGGTTATCCCCCCGGCAGGTTCGAAATCCTTCCGCCGGGACTTCATTATGCCTCTTTCCGGCGAGGCGGCAGGTCCCCGGGAAGAGAAAACCTGGTGATTGAAGAATCCCGCGGCCTATTCAAGCCACGGGGCCCGGATCATCAGGATCGGGATGCTGGAGAAGTGAAGAATCCGGTCGGCGACGCTCCCCCTGACCCAGCGGCTTACCCCGGAGCGGCCGTGGGTGGCAATCACGATGAGATCGATTTCGTTTGCGCCGGCGAAATCCGCCAGGGTTTCGGCAACCCTTCCCTCGATCACCTTGAATTCGACCGTTGCCTTCTCGCACTTGAGCCGCCCCTTGATCCCCTCAAGATAGCGGGCGGCCCCGAGCCTGTGTTCCCGGTCGATCCTGACCACCTCGGCGGGGTCAAGTACGTAATCCCCGACGAAAGGCTGAAAAGGCTCTACCACCTGGATCAGGTAGAGGGTCCTCTCCCCCTCGGCGCGGCAGAGCTCTTCCACATGAGGAAGCACGCATTCGGCGAGTTCCGAGCCGTCCAGAGGCACCAAGATTTTTTTGTACATAGACTCTCCTCCTTTTTCATTGATTTTTTATCCGGGAAATCAACCGCATAAGGCTACTTAATGGGTTTCCCGCGGTTTAACCGTTCATAGATGCCGATGTAGGAGGCGATCATGTTTTCCAGGCTGTAGGCCTCTCTCGCCTCGATCATGATCCGTCTTATCTGTTTTTTGCGGACGTCCTCCGGGAGAAGATGGAAGGCCAGGCTTTTTTCTAGTCCTTACCTGAATCCGTGGCATAAAACAAGCTGTCTGCTGTAAACGGTCAAAAAATGACACCCAACAACGCCCTCATCAGCCGAATGATGTATGATGTATTTAGTGGACACTATGCAGCCCTTGCCTTCGGTTAGTACTTTTGTTAATGTTTTCTCACTTATGACATTAACGTGATTCACATACTGGGGACTTATACCCGTAGTTAACGCCCGTGCCTGGCGTACACAAAAGGTGCCAGAAAACCGCGAACAACAGCGACTGCTGAGCCTTAGCGTCAGGCCACAGAAGATGGCAGGCAAGAAACCGATGGAAGAACAGGTAAAATCCAGGCAGCGGGTGGCCGATCATGGCGAAGTGTTGACCGGTAAGCGGGAGGTCAACGCCATGCTGGATTTGGTAAAGTCCGAGACCGAGCGGATTGATTCGCGCTTCCTCGAACCGACCTGCGGCACCGGGAACTTTCTTGCACCGATTCTGGAACGAAAGCTCTCTGTTGTGGAAAAGCGCTACGGCAAGTCGCAGTTGGATTTCGAACGGTACGCCGTCCTTGCGGTGTCATCCATTTACGGCATTGATATTCAGGAAGATAACGTGCAGCAGTGCCGCCAGCGGCTCTTTGGAATATTTGATCTGCTTTATCTGCGCCTGTTTAAGAACAGGACTAACCGGTTCCTACTTGACCGCAACATCATCTGGGGCGATGCCCTCGACCTGAAGACCAAAAATGAACCAAGGGTTCCGATTGTCTTTTCCGAATGGTCGCCGCTCAACGGGAGCATGCTGAAACGCAGAGACTTTTTTCTTTCTTTCCTGGTTGATAAGCGGCATCAACTCACCCTGTTCAACGACGAGAATCAGGAAGTCAACTTAAACGAACCGGTCAAGGAGTACCCGCCGGTTCACTTTCTGGAGATCGGAGCATCCGCGAATGAACGCCAATGATAGCGAAGCCGGAGCAACGGAAAACATTGGAGTACATTCGCGTCCATTAGCGGATAAAATAGGAGACCACCCATGAGAAACGAAAAAGCCCTGGCTGTTTTCGAGAAGCATGCCATCCGGCGTTACTTCGACGAGGCGGAGGAGACCTGGTATTTTTCCGTGGTGGATGTGGTGGCGGCACTGACAGACAGTGCCAATCCGCGGGACTACTGGTTTAAGATGAAGATTCGGGTGAAGACAGAGGATGGATTCGAACTGTCGACAATTTGTCGACAGTTGAAGATGAAAGCGCCGGACGGGAAAATGCGCCAGACCGACTGCGCAAACACCGAGGGACTGCTGCGCATCATCCAGTCCATTCCATCGCCAAAAGCAGAACCCTTCAAGCTCTGGCTGGCCAAGGTCGGCTACGAGCGGATTCAGGATATGGGCGACCCGGCCCGCTCCCTCGACCGCGCCCGGGAATACTGGCGGCAGCATGGCCGCAGCGAAAAATGGATTCAGCAGCG